>NZ_WTKY01000018.1:0-95304 GCF_011378815.1 Pseudoalteromonas sp. 31A1
AGAAAACGGCCCAAAAGTAGGACCGTTCGAATTTCAAAAACTCGGTACACCATTAAGTCAAAACATGCTTAACTGAATGGTGTTAGCTAGTTAGCGGCTCTTTTTGTATTTACTATTTAAAGTATAGATTAACCAGCGGTTTGCGCTGTTGGTTGCTGTTTGTTTAGTTGTAAGTAACTTAGTAGCCACATACCCAAACCACCTAAAAATAATGCAGCTGCTACGTAACCTGTTTGATTAGGTGCAGCACCTTGCGCTATTGCAATTCCGCCGACCCACGGGCCTATAGCATTTGCGGTATTAAATGCGCACTGTACAAGAGCACCGATCATAGCGTGACCTTCTGGAGCAACATCCATTAATAGCGTTTGAATAAGTGTTGCCAAACCCACACTACAGCCAATAAAAAAGATGACAGCATAAAGCATCCAAATATTATGGCTTGCTGTTACATAAGCAAAAGCAAATACAATGGTGCATACAAGCGCAAGGCCAGTGGTTTTAATTGCAGATTTATCGGCAGCTTTACCCAGTACATAGTTACCGAGTGTACAACCAATACCAAACATCACCATAGCAATAGAAATAGTATAAGGCGCTGTTTTTGTTACTACTAAGATGGTGTCGGCAATGTAAGTATAAATACAAAACACCCCGCCAAAGCCAATAATTACAATACCCAAAATAGACCAAACCAGTTTGTTTTTAAGTACGCCAAACTCGTTTAGTAAGTTAGAAGGCTTAGCGTTATCTATATTTGGAACTACTTTGTAAACAAAAATAAAAGCAATAAATGCAAGCACTGCAGCGCCGGCTAAACAGTACCGCCAACTAAGGTTTTGACCCACAAGTGTTACAACAGGCACACCAACAATAGTGGCCACAGTTAAACCCATAAACACCTTAGACATAAAGCTAGCACGCTTACCTTTTGGGGCAATATCCGATGCTAATAAAATAGCCGCGCCAAAATATGCACCATGAGGTAAGCCACTTAAAAATCTAAATATTACAAGTTGCTCAAGCGACGTTGCCATCGCGCTTAATCCGTTTGAGACAAACATTAAGCTTATAAATATGAGCAATGCTTTGCGCTTTCTCATATTAGCAGTGGTAAGCATTAAAATAGGGGCACCCACTACAACACCAATGGCGTAAGCACTAATTGCATAGCCACTTTGTGATGGCGTTGAGCCAAATGTTTCGCTAATTAGTGGCAGCATAGGCATCATCGAAAACTCAGATAATCCTAAAATAAATGTGCCTAGCGCTAATACGAGTAAAATAGCGGTTCTGTTAAGTTGACTAGATGCCGACGTTACATCTGATGTCATAGATGATCCCTTAAGGTTTAATTTTAAAAATGAAACTGCACAATAGATCTTGAATAGGACATATTATGTGTATGCTTAAATTTTGGTGTGAGAGGGTAGTCTGTGAGGGCGCTATTTTAAGTTAAAAAAAGTACAGAGTCATGCATAAATTAGTGGTTTTATTAGGTTTTTAAAATGTTAATTAGAAGAAAATACTACTTAACATTTATAAAATAAAAAAACTATTTATAAAGCATATATATATAAGATATTAAATATTAGCCGAAAGGTTATTTAAAGCTTATATTTACAGTACAGCTACATATTGATATCACATTAATTTGCTAATTTTTGTACTAATTTACTCCTTAAGGTTTTTATATGTTTGGTATTTCTAAAAGAAACGCAAAAATTGAAGAAATGGAGCTTCAATTAATTCAAAAACAATCTATTTTATCGGCAATTAATAAGCACGTTGCTTATATAGAGTTTACACCTGATGGAATAATATTAGACGCAAACCAGTTGTTTTTAAAAACGATTGGGTATAGCAAAGAGAAAATAATTGGTAAGCATCATCGTATGTTTTGCGAACCTGAATATGCAAAGTCAAACGAATATAGTCAATTTTGGCAAGCATTGAAAGCAGGGAATTCTAAAGCAGGCTCGTTTTTAAGGTACAAAGCTAATGGCGATAAGCTTTGGCTTGAGGCAACTTACTTTCCTGTAGAAGAGCGCGGCGTAGTCACCAAAGTTATTAAAATAGCCTCTGATATTACAAACAGTTACATACAAAGAAAAGCGCAAGAAGCTATTGCAAATGCACTCGACAAAGCCTTGGCTACAATAGAGTTTACCCCAGAGGGTAATATTTTAAAGGCGAACCAAAACTTTTTAGCAACAATAGGTTATAGCTTAAAAGACATTGTAGGCAAGCATCATAAAATGTTTTGTACTAAATTGTTTTATGAGAAAAACCCACGCTTTTGGAGTGAATTAGCGCAGGGGCAGTTTAAGTCAGGAAAATTTAAACGTATTGCCGCCGACGGTTCAGAAATTTGGTTAGAAGCAACTTATAATCCAATTTTAGATAGCAAAGGTAATGTAATTAAAATAATTAAGTTTGCATCAAATATTACCGATCGAATTAACAATAATAGTGCAGTGACAGAAGCCGCTGCAATAGCACATGAATCGGCGGTAGCTACTGCTACAACCGCTAAAAAAGGCTCTGAAATACTACAAAGCTCTATAGCGAACTCCGACGCCATTGTAAGCCAAGTACTTAAATCGGTAGATTTAATAAAAAATCTTAATGAACAGTCTGCGGTCATAGGCTCCATTGTTTCGACAATTAGCAGCATTGCGGATCAAACTAATTTACTGGCACTTAATGCCGCAATAGAAGCAGCGCGTGCTGGTGATTATGGTCGAGGTTTTGCTGTAGTAGCTGATGAAGTAAGGCAGCTTGCAGCCAGCACGAGTCGCTCTACTAATGAAATAGCAAGTGTTGTTAAAAATAACCAAGAGCTCACTAATGATATATCAAAGCAAATAACGTCAGTTTCAGACTCATCAAAACAAGGAAGAGAGCTTATTGCTAATGTGTCTGAGGTCATTAAAGAGATTGAACGTGGAGCCGATATTGTTTCTCAAACGGTAGCTAAGTTAAATACTTAGTTAATTGCATGTTCCTATGTTTAAAGCTGCCTTCTTATGTGCTCAAACACACCTAACAACATTTTAAATTGATAAAGTGCGACAATATGTCGCGCTTTTGCTTTTACAACTCACACTATAATTACGCCAATTATTACAGTGGCATAAATTAACAATGGTTTATAAAAGCAAAACTCAAAAAACATATTTACTAACGCCTGTCGCACTTTTTATTAGTAGCGTGCTATCTCCTTTAGCATTTGCCGACGACACACCTTTAGAAGTGATAGAAGTTCACGGACATGCTCAAAATAAGCATTTAGCACTTGGTTCGTCAGAATCGTTATTAAGTGATTTAGGTGTCGATTTTTCAGCAGCGGGCGGCGTATCTAACTTACCTATTTTAAATGGTTTAATGGGCGACAGAGTTAAAGTGTTAGTTGATGGTGCAGATGTAACCGTTGCATGCGCTAATCATATGAACCCGCCACTTTCGTATATTTCGGCTAATCAAATTACGTCTTACAATGTGGTTGCAGGCGTGTCGCCAGTAAGCGCGGGCGGCGATAATATTGCGGGTGTAATAAGCGTTAATTCTATTTCACCACAGTATAGCGATAGCAATGAATTAGGTTGGCACTCAGGTTATGTGTCAGCAAAGTACAGTAGCGTTGATAACGGACGTAAACTTGGCGTTGGTGCACGTTTAGCAAGTGACACGTTTAGCCTTAATTATCAGGGTTCGTTTAGTGACGCAGATAGTTATGAAGACGGTAACGGCGATGTAGTATTAGATACATTGTATCGAGCACAAAATCATAGTTTAACCGCAGCTATGCGCGATGATAAGCAGCAATTAGTTATAAAGCTAACGCATCAAAAAATCCCGTATCAGGGATTTGCAAATCAGTATATGGATATGACCGATAACACCAGCTACGGTGCAATAGCTCAATACAAACGCTCCTTTGAAAACAGCGAGCTTGAAGGGCAAGTTAACTGGCATAGCGTAAAGCACGAAATGGGTTTTTTCAGTGAAGAAAAAACAGGCATGATGCGAATGAAAACCGATGCACAAGATATAAGTACGCAGCTTAAATGGCGTATCGCGCTTGATAAAAACAGCAGTATTTTACTCGGTCAAGAATATTACAATTACAGTATTGATGATTGGTGGCCAGGTATTGAAGGCTCAACCATGATGGGACCAGACAATTACGTAAATGTAAATAACGGTAAACGAGAGCGCATAGCGGCATTTGCAGAATTTGAGAGCCAAATAAATACAAAATTATGGTTAAACGCAGGCGTACGTATTGAAAGTATTAATACCCACGTTGGAGAGGTTCAATCTTACAACGATGACATGAGTATGATGGATATGGACGATATGAGCGATATGACCGATATGAGTAGTATGGAAAGTATGACCATGAGCGATACGTCTACAGATAATACCATCGCTGCACAGAACTTTAATGCTGGCGACAGAGATAAAACCGACACTATAGTTGATGCTAACTTATTAATTAACTACCAAATAACAAATTATGATGAGCTGCAATTTGGTCTTGCCCGTAAAAACCGAGCGCCTAATTTATACGAGCGATACAGTTGGGGTGTAAGTACCATGGCAACCACCATGATTGGTTGGTATGGCGATGGTAATGGTTATATTGGTAAGCCTGATTTAGACGTTGAAACAGCGCATACAATAAGTGCTACTTATATTAAATTGGCTAAAGATGACCGTTGGCGATTAAGCACCAATGTTTGGTATACAGATGTGAGTGACTATATTGATGCTGATATTGTAAGAAGCTTCAATAGTTATGATTTGGACAACACTGCGCGTAACATTTTTCAGTTTACTAATGTAGATGCTATTTTATATGGTGCAAAAATAGATTTAACAGCCAATATTTATGAATCTAAGGATTTAGGTAACTGGCAGTTACACGCTAATGTTGCTAATACGAGAGGCAAGCGCGACGATACTAATCAGCCACTTTATCAAATTAAACCACTGCAAACTCAGCTAGGTATTAGCCAGCAAATAGGTCGATTTGAAAATGCGTTATCTTGGCAGTGGGTCGATACTAAAAGCCGTGTAGATAATGATCGTTTTGAAAACCAAACAGACAGCTACAGCCTGGTTAATTTAAGCTCTAAAGCCACATGGGATTCATTAACGCTAAGTGCTGAAGTGAGTAACGTGTTTGATGAGTACTACCAACTCCCGCTTGGGGGGGTAAGTATTGCGGCACTTAAACAAGATAGCAGTAACGGGTTTGAACAACTTGCAGGGCAGGGTCGTTCATTTAATGTAAGCGTTAGTTACGCGTTTTAATTAACTTCATATTCAAATTTAAAAATAAAGCAAAAGCCATAACTGTGTTATGGCTTTTTTTGCGCTTTAATAATTAAGCCGTAAACTTATTTTTATGAAATGTTTGTATGCAAAAAGCGTTCTATTAAGCACGCTTGTATTAATTTACAGCGTTATTTTAAGGCAATGCAGTAAAAAGCAGTAACTTGTTCATCACCCAATGATTAGGAAATACAGTGTTTAAGCAATTTAAAAATAAAGTGATGGTGGCGCCAACAGCTATGGCCGGTTTAGCTTTGGGTATTGCTAGTATGGGATGGACATGGGAAAACGTTTTTAATTTAAACTCCCAAGGGCAATTTTTGGGAGCGGTACTAGCTGGCGTATTAGTTTTACTTTTGGCTGCTAAGTTTTTACTACACCCTCATTTATTAAAAGCCGATTTAGCACACCCAGTTGCAGGAAGTGTGATCCCTACATTTGCAATGGCTAATCTTGTTATTTCAAACTCAGTTGGGCAATTTAACTCATTAGCTGGCGACATTATGTGGGTTTTAGCTTTTGTGCTGCATCTCACATTTTTGGTGAGTTTTTTATACCAGCGAGCAAAAAAGTTTAACTTTGAGGATATGGCGCCCAGCTGGTTTGTGCCGCCAGTGGGGATAATTATTGCAGATGTTACTTTTTCGGGAAATCCGACATTAGCGTGGTTAGCTTATAGCGCACTGGTGATTGGTATATCAACGTACAGTATTATGCTGCCAATTATGTTTTATCGTTTTTTATTAGCATTAAAAAGTGACTACGAAATACAGCCAACACTTGCCATTTTAGCTGCGCCTGCCAGTTTAACATTAGCGGGGTATTTTCATATTGTAGCTAATCCATCACTTGTTATAGTGGGGGGATTATTTATATTAGCGATAATAAAAACACTGATTGTTTATGTGTTATTTATAAAGTTATTACGCAGACCTTTTACGCCGAGCTACGCTGCTTTTACATTTCCAATGGTTATTGGGGCAACTGCATTATTTAAAATGAAAGACTGGATGCAAAGTATAAACCTCGCAATGCCATATGTAGATACAGTTAATTACTTAGCTACGTTTGAACTTATAGTTGCCACGGCAGTAGTTGGTTATGTAAGTGGTCGGTACTTTTGCCACTTTAAATTATCAAAGCAACGGGTAGCGTAGAGTTACTCTTGGATTACCTCTGGCTCATTACTTTCTTGTTCAGCTAGTTTTTCGCGCTCAGCTTTTGACACATAACCAGGTTTGTTGCTTTTATGTAGTTTAGCGTTAGTGCGTTTATCTTTCTTTTGAAATTTAGTGACGATTTTTTTACGACGGTTCACAATTAAATACCCTGTTAATTTTAAGTCGCGCATTATACATTCATCCTCATAAAAGCTGCTATATAAATATTCAGCTTAAGTTACCTGTGTGTTTAGCGTAAAGAGCTATAAGTAAGCGCTTCATAGCGTTATAATTACCGCTCTTAGTTATTAATTAAATGGGAATTGTTTTGAAAAAGTTAGCTTTAGCCAGTATTGCTTTATTTGCGTTTGGTGCTCATGCGCAGTTAAATAAAAATATTGATAGCGTTGCCGATTACGCAGTAAATACCTACCAAAATGCTCAAATACACACACTAACTAACTTAGTGGCTTTTCCGACCGTTAATAAAAGCGACATTACAGCCCCTCAAAATCCCGATTTTATTGGCTTTAAAGCACTGTTAAAAATGAAAGCCGCAGAGCTTGGTTTTGACTACCAAGATTTAGGTTATACCGTATTAATAGGTATGGGCGAGCAAAACGAAAAAGTAACGGTAGTAACGCACGGCGACGTGCAACCTGCTAATGCTAGCAAATGGAAACAAAGCCCTTTTATTATTGATACGTCTGAACCTGGTAAATTAGTTGGTCGTGGTACTGAGGATGATAAAGGCGCAATAGCGACAGCGCTTTACGCCATGAAGGCAATTAAAGATAAAGGCATAACGCTTAATAACCGTATTGAGCTGATGATTTATCTTGCTGAGGAGTCTGATTGGGGTCCGCTAACTAAATTTATGAAAACGTATGAGCAACCAAAATATGCAGTAACGATTGATGCATCATATCCTGTAGTGGTTGCCGAGAAAGGCTGGAGCTTAATTGCTCCTACCTTTAATGCAACATCGCCACAAACGGGTTTATATGTAAAGGATGTAACTGGCGGTGCGTTTAGAAGCCAAATTCCAGAAGACGCCAGCTTAGTACTTCACAATGCAGACGCTGCACTTATTAATACATTAAAAGCAAAAGCCAAAACATTAAATAAAGTTGAGTTTAACTTTAGTGAAAAAAGTAATGGTTTAGCAATAAGCGTTAAAGGTATGTCGGCGCATTCATCAGAGCCGGAGTCGGGTATAAATGCGATTGCGTATTTAGCTGAGTTATTTAAAGGCGTGGAGCTTGAAAATAACAGTGACGGCGAGCTAATCGACTTTGTAAATCAGTTAATTGGTTTAGATATTCACGGTAAACAGTTTGGCGAAATAGCCTATAAGCACGACTTTATGGGCCCGATGACAGTGGCACCAACTGTTATTGAGCGCGATGGTAATGCGCTAACACTTGCTGTAAATGCACGTCGCCCTATGGGTAAAGACGAAGCTGTATTACAAAAGCAAATTGATGATGCGCTCGCTAATTGGCAAGCCACTAACAATGTAACGCTTGCCAACATAGAAACAATCATTGGCACACCTATGCTGCTTGATAGCGCGCCGCATGCGCAAAAGCTGCTTGATATTTTTAAGCATTTTACGGGCGACGAAAAAGCTGACTTTGTATCAATAGGTGGTGGCACTAACGCAAAGCTGTTTGATAATGCGGTATCGTTTGGTCCTTCAATGCCAGGCAAGCGCTACACCGGTCACTCAGAGCATGAATTTATGACACTTGAGCAACTTAAGCTTAATTTACGTATGTACACAGCGATGATGATCGAGCTGGGTAATATGTAGTTTAAAGTTGTTTAGAAAATGCCGCCTTGTTTAACTGAACTGACCCAGCAAGGCGGCTTTTTTGTGTTTATTAAAATTGGGCTACAAAGCTAAGATTATATACATCATAGTTATCATTATCAGTGTAATTAGCTGTGAAGTAGTAGCTATCATTAATAAAGTACTTACCTTCAATAACTAAATCAGAGTCGTTTGAGCCAATACCGACTGCAACATGTTTATTAAAGTAATAGTTTGCGAGCACATTAAAAACTGAGTCGTCGCCAACATCTAGGTAGTCAACATTTATAGCAAAATAACTGTCATCGTAAAGATGGGCAAAGTAACGTGATGATAGGTCCCATGACTCTGTTTCATCATCTGTTTCAACAGTAAAACCAATGTAGTCGGTGTCATTAATTTCATGATTATATTGAGCTTTAAATAAATAAACTGTATCGCTATATTCATAATCTAACATACGAACAGATACTTTTAGTGAATCAGCAAATAAGTAACCTAAACCAAGTGAATAGTTGTCGGCATCACCAATATTAGGTAGTTCAAAAGTTGCAAAAGCATTGCCGTAAAAGCCTTCTCCAAAAATACCTTTTCCACTATAACCATCTGAATTAAAATAATTTAAGCCTATATTACTATCTGTATCCAAGTAGCCATAATCATCCCACACACCTGAGTTTTGCTGTTCCTCAAAGTAATAGTGAGTTGATAACCCGTACACATTATCACTGTAATAATCAGAATCAATTTTTGCGTAGTTTATAGAGTTAAACCATTGTTTTGATTCTGACTGCTCGACGTTTGCAGACGCTGTACAGCTAAGTGCGAGTAAAGTGAGTGGCATTAAAAAGCGCATAAGTATCCCTTCTTATAATTAAGTAAATTTGTTACTAGAATGGGTATTATATTTATGAGGTTTTATAAGGCAATTAAATGATTGTAATAAAGTGTTTGGGTATTGTAGATTTTCCTAATTAAAAACGTAGGTTACCTCAGGCAAGTTTTCAAAGCTTGGTTTGGCAAATAAATACCCTTGCATAAGCTCAACACCTGCGTTTTTAAGCCATGTATATTCTTCTACTGTTTCAATCCCTTCAGCCAGTGCGATAATATTTAAATCGCGAAACATATTTAAGCAATGAGTTACTATTAATTGGCGTTTTTTGTCGTTGCTTATATCGCGTATTAGCGCCATATCCAGCTTAATAATATCTGTTTGAAAGTCAGCCAGTAGATTTAAACCAGAATAACCTGCACCAAAGTCATCGGTGGCGGTTTTAAATCCGAGAGACTGATAGTAATCAACAACGCGCTTTATGTGTGCGGTGTCTTCTATTTTTTCTACTTCAGTAAATTCAAACATAATATTTTGAATTGGGAAGTTATACTTTTTTGCCGCTTCTAGTGTGGTGCGTATACATCGCTCTGGTTTATAAATAGCATTAGGTAAAAAGTTAATGCTTAGCATTGATGTTATGCCCAGCTTTGAGGCTAGTTGAATGGCTTTAATACGACAAAGCTGATCAAATGCATAGCGGTTGTCTTCATTTACTTTTGAAATGATTGAATAAGCAGACTCGCCATTTAAACCCCTAACTAGTGCCTCATAGCCATAAATAAGATTAGTTTTACAGTTTATAATCGGTTGAAAAGCCATAGAAAAATCAAATTCGAGATCGTTAGCGTCAGCACAGTTACTACACGTAACTTTTTCACAATCTTTTGATTTTTCGCTCATTTAGCTCATCCTCTTATGTTTATTTGTTTAGGTTAGTTGAGATTAGATTCTAACACAAATAGATTAAAGTATTGTTTTTTATGTTTTTATACATAATAAATAACTATGTAATTAAATGAAAAGTGATGACTAATGTCAGATCACTTAGTGACATTTAGCAGGTGTGTACGTTGCTTATTAAAACAATAATAGCGACATACATTACTTGGAGAATATAAATGAGCAATACAGTGACATTAGGCAAAAAAATTAAAGGATACTTACTTTAACTTTGCTAAGCGTTATAAATTTACTAACTTCGCCTAGTTATATATGGGTAGTATGGCCAGCAATTGGGATGGGAATAGGGCTTGTAGTAAGTACTTTGAGTAGGAATAAACCTAAAAATACTTCTTTATAATAAGCAAGCCAAGTAATTACTTACTTGGCTTTTTAGTAAGGAACTGTCTAAACAGTTAAGTCTAAATAGTTAAGTCTAAATATTTAAAATGCTGATTGAAGTGTCGCATCTAGTGATATTTCGGTATTTAAGAGCTTGGAAATAGGGCAGCTCTTTTTGGTTTGCTCACATAAGGCTTGAAACTGCTCGTTTTGAATATCATCAATACGCGCTTTTACCTCAAGAGCAATATGCGTTACTGAAAAACCGTCATCTACTTCATCAAGGCTTACAGTGGCTTTAGTATCAATTTTATCTGCGGTAAAGCCTGCATCACCTAATGCAAGCGAAAGCGCCATACTAAAACATGCACTGTGCGCTGCACCTACTAATTCTTCAGGGTTTGAGCCTGCCTTATCTTCAAAGCGGGTATTAAAACCATAAGGTTGTTTGTTAAGCGCGCCACTTTGAGTTGATATGCTACCTTTGCCTGTTTTAATATCGCCAGACCATGTTGAACTAGCCGTTTTTTTAATAGTCATCATCTTCTCCTTGCTTGAGTGTAAGCTTTTCAGGTTAGCTAAGCGTTATTTACAAAATAAACTTATATAAAGCCTTAAAAGCACTAATTACTGATGATGTTGCAAAATAGACGCCAGTTAATTGTTACTCTTATTTATTACGCCTGCAGCGCTCTGAACAGAAAATAACGTTATCCCAGTCGCGCTGCCATTTTTTACGCCACGTAAAAGGTTTATTACAAATAGGGCATATTTTTTGAGGTAAGTTTAGTTTTTTGTGCGCCATGCTTACTCAGCCTTACTGTTACTTTTAGTATCCGTTTTACTTTTTGTTCGAGTAACTTTTTGAGTACCCCCAACGTGCTTTTTAAGAATCCTCCCTATGGCGCGTTTAACATCAGCTCGCTCACGGTATTGCCATAAGCGTTCGCGTGCTTCTTTTGAGGCTACTGTTAAATCAAGCATCGGTTCGGGATAATCCTCCCCTAACTTAAAGTCGTTAAAGAGTGCTTCCATTGGAGTTTGCTCCCAAGGCTGATGTAAATATTCAATAGGGAGTTTTTCAAGCTCGGGGCACCACTTTTTAATAAACGAACCTGTTGGGTCTTGATCTTCTGATTGTTTAATTGGGTTGTAGTGCCTAATGGTGTTAATGCCTGTTACCGAGGCTTGCATTTGAATTTGCGGATAGTGAATTGCGGGCTCAAAATCTAAAAAGTAATTAGCGAGAGGAAAGCTTGCTTGCTGCCAGCTTATATTTAAATGATGCGTTACAAAGCTTACAAGCATGGCGCGCATTCTAAAGTTTATATAGCCGGTGGCTTTTAAGCAGCGCATGCAAGCGTCAATAATGGGAATACCTGTTTGACCTTGCGCCCAGCGTTCAATATCGTTTTTAACATGTTCATCATCACGATACGGAAATACATGATAACCCGGATTAAGGGCTAAAAACTCCATAGAACATTCGCTCTCAAACTTTTGCATAAAGTGGCAGTGCCAATGCAAGCGCGATACAAACGCAGCAAGCGGGCGCTTCCAGCCTCTTTTGTTAGGGTGTTTTGAATGATATTCATCAATGGCCATTTGATACACTTGCCTAAGGCTAATATTCCCCCATGCTAGGTACGGCGAAAGTCGGGAGCAATGTGTTTGGCTTAAACTTGGGCTCGATATTCCTTTTTGATAACCTTTACCGCGCTCGGCAAAAAAGCTCTGCATTACAGTTCGCGCATGCAGCGGGCCACCTTGTTGAAAGCTGTCGTGATCTTGCGTGTAAGCGCTTGGCAGCTCAGGTGCTTGATAGTTATTGAGGGTAATTGTTTTTATACTCTTCCAATTAGGAACAGCAATAGGTGCTTGCATTGTTTGCTGCCAGCGTTCGTTCCAATTATTACGATTTTTTTTGCCGCGAATAACCGCGCCTGTTTGCGACTCTTGCCAGTTAATGTGGTTATGCTGGCACCATGCTTTTATTACTTTATCGCGCTCAAAGGTGTTGTTTAAGCCTATTTCTTGATGGCTAAAAATATTAACTATTTCAAACTGTGCCTTTAACGATTCAAGTAAATCGTTCATATTTAAATTAAATATATAAACACAGGCGTTAAAACGCGCTAGCTGATTATTTAACTCAACTATTGATTGATACACAAAGCGCCAGTGCCGCTCATTGTAGTGTGCATCTTCGAGCAATAATGGCTCAAAGTTATAAAGTAATAGGGTAGGTAAGCCATTACTGAATGCATTTTTTAATGGTTGATGATCGCTAAGACGCAAATCACGTTTAAACCACACGATGTTTATTTTCATATAATTTGTTTATTGCTTTAAATAGAGATAAAAATTAGCTTGTTATTTAACTGAGTCAGCCAAGCCTATACGTAACTAACTTGAATTAAGATTTAGTTTTAATGTATTAAAAGGAAAAGTATGTTTTTAGATTTAACTGTAAATAAAGAGCTTAATGTTTATTCGTATTTAGTTGGCGGGATCAGCCCTCGTCCAATTGCATGGATAAGTACATTAAGTAGCGACGGTGTGGCTAATATTGCTCCTTACTCATTTTTTACAGTAGCGAGTTGTAACCCACCAGTATTGAGTGTGACGCAAGTAAATCCACGCGATAAACCAAGTAAAGATACATTAATTAACTTATTAGCGACTAAAGAATGTGTGATTAACATTGTGAGCCATGAACTGGTTGAAAAAATGAATCAAAGCTGTGCTAATTATCCTAGTGATGTTAGTGAGTTTGATGCTGCAAATATAACTAAAATTGATAGCCAAATGGTCGCAGTGCCGAGTGTTGCTGATTCAAAAGTACGCTATGAGTGTAAGCTACGCGAAGTTATTACTATTTCAAGCGAGCCAGGTGGCGGGCAAATGATGTTACTAGACATAGTGGGTATTTGTGTTGACGATGAAGTGTTTGTTGACGGTTATATTGACCCAACACTTTTAGATGCGGTAGGTAGAATGGGTGGAGATTACTATGCAACCACTAAAGACAAATTTGTACTTAAACGACCACAAATCTAGTTTTATGTTTATTCTTCCTTAGTTTGTGCACAATGTTTGCACTTTTACTTGTTAACTTTGTTTTATTAAACGTTAAAGTAAAGGTTCAAGCATTGAAAACACTTTTTAAAACAAAAGCCTCTAATGTAACTAAGTTATTTGCGTTAAGTGCGCTTTGTATCGCTTTAAGCGCATGTAACAGCGATTCTACAAGTACTACAACAGACGGCGAGACAGTCAGTAATAGTGCTCCAACGGTTGACGCCGGTATTGACCAAACTGTTAATGCGGGCGATACCGTTTATTTAAGTTCAACAGTTGAAGATGATGGCGAAGTATCCGTTAGCTGGTCACAAACATCAGGCACTACCGTTAGCTTATCTTCAAGTACTGCAACGTCTACTGAGTTTGTTGCACCTGAAGTTTTAACCGATGAAGCACTTGTATTTGAAATCAGTGCAGATGACGGCACAAACGATGTCGTTGTAGATACCGTTATAGTTAATGTTATTGCTTCATCAGACTCAGATACTGGTGCAGTTGATAATAGTGCAAAACTTACCAGCTGGTTAATTAACAACGATACAACCTCCACTTATATACAAAACAATGGCGCAGTGGTTGAAGATGTTCAATCAGTTGAGGTTGTTACTGTTTCTGAGGAAGATGCTGACGTTGAATACATGTATGTGCAAACAACTGACATTCCTAAATATGGCGTAACGCTTACACAAGACCAAGTAGACGCGTTAAATAACCGCCCGCGTGCAGCTACCGATTTTTATAACGGTGTAACCTCAGCAGCAGTAGGGCAAACCATTTCGTTTGGTGAAGATATTGGCTATAACAGCAGCACTGAAAACTGTGATGACACAGGCGGCGCAGGCTATTGGCCTCCAGGACCAGGTTGCCCGACAGAACAAACAGTTGAGGCGTATTTTCCGATAACACCTACCGATTTATCTGACACTGAAACGTGTGAAACAGGTTTAGGTACAGTTGGCTTAATGGTTAATGGCACCAGTATATTTAACTGGGGCGATGGTATGAGCTACGGTAATAATATTTGGTATACATTAGCGCCCATTGCTGAGCAATACGATGTTGATGTGTGTGGCGGACATGCTGCTAACGGTGAATATCATCACCATTTTTATACTAGTTGCTTAGCTGATTTACTTGAAGATGATGGCGATGCGCATTCACCTATTTATGGGTTTGCAGCTGATGGCTATCCACTTTATGGTCCTTATGAAAGTAACGGTCAACTTGCATTAAGCGGCTGGGAAATGCGTGATTATGGCGCGTCAGAAAGTGAAGGTGGTTGTGGTACTGAAGGTGAGCGAAGCTGTACTTTAGTCGATCAATACGATGTTAGCCAAGGCACACAAACAAGTGATGCAGGTCCTGCTATTGGCGCAGAAGTAACGACGCTCTCTGGTAATACATTAAATGCCGACGATGGTTATTACTTTGAAGATTTCTACTACGCACAAAAAACAGTAACCGGTGCTCAATTAGATGAGCATAACGGCCACGATACTAACGATGGCAAGGGTTATCACTACCATATAACACTAACGTTAGACAGTGATGGTAAATTACAGCCTTCTTTTCCTTATCAAATAGGGCCTCGTTTTAAAGGTCAATTAGCCGATAATTCAATTGGTCGCTGTGATACGGGCGAAACAATGGGTCCACCACCGGGAATGTAAGGAGTAACTATGCGTTATTTTAAATACGCATTGATCCTAACTACTGCTGTGCTATTGAGCTTTAAGCTCTTTGCGCAGCAGGAAATGATGGATCATAGCCATATGCCTATAGCAGTGCCAAGTGATACGCCAATCCCGGCATTAAGCCTTAAGTTATTAAAAGATAGTATGTCGGGTTATAACTTAATTTTAGATACTCAGCGCTATGATTTATCTGTACCCCCTGAGGGCGCAATGAACATGCAGCAAATGATGAGCGTTACTACAAACGATGACACGGGCTTTTTACAAGGTCATGCCCATTTATATATAAATGGGGTTAAAATACAGCGAATTTACGGACATGCATTGCATTTACCTGCTAACTTATTTAAAAGTGGTATAAATACCGTATCGGTTACTTTAAATAATCATGGTCATATGTATTGGACCGCTCAGGGCAAAAAAATAGTTGCTACGCTGTATGTTAACGATCAAACCAAAGAGTTTATAACATACCGATTTGAAAGCTTTCCTAGCAAGGTTGAAAACACGCATTAATGAAAATTCATAATAAACTTTTTTTAATACTATTTAGTTTTACCTTTAGTGTTATTGCAGGGCTAGTAGTACTTATACAATGGAGTATAGGGCAAGGCGTAATTGATTTTGTTAATGCAAAAGAAGTAAAAGCGCTTGAACCACTTGTTGTGCAACTTGCAAAGCAATACGAAAAAACCCCCTCATGGGAACGTGTTGTTGGCAATGGCGAAAATTTTAGAAAACTTGTTGAATCTCAGCTAGAAAATAGCCAGTTTTTACCTAGGCCACCAGAAGGTCCAGGCCCCAGAGGGGGAATGATGCGACGGCCGCCACCCGATCATATTCGTTTAGGGGGAGAGCGCCGCCTACCACCTGAAAATATTGCTCACTACGCTTTGCTTGATGAAAATAAGCAGCGAGTAGTGGGTAGATACCTCAGCGATTTAAAATATATAACAACCCCAATTACAGTGAGCGATAAAACAGTGGGTTACTTAGCTGTATCTAAAAGAGATAGCTTGGTTGATGGTTATGAGCTTGATTTTTTACAGCAGCAAACTAACTACTTATGGTTTATTGCTTTAGCCGCTGTATTGCTTACATTGCTAGTTACCTTTTTATTGTCTCGTCACTTAGTTAGTCCAGTAAAGCAAATTGCTAATGGTATGCATCGCTTAACGCAAGGTAATTACGAGACCAAACTTACGCTTGAGCGAAAAGACGAATTAGGCCAATTAAGCGAAGATTTTAATATCCTTGCATTTACACTCGCTAAAGACGAGCAAGTGCGCAAACGCTGGCTTGCCAATATTTCTCACGAGCTTAGAACGCCAATGAGTATTTTACTCGGTGAACTTGAAGCTATGCTACTTGGTATACGTGAGCCTAATGCAAAAAATATTAACTCGGCTAACGACGAGGCATTGCATTTAAAACGCTTAATAGATGATTTGCATATGCTCAATAGCGCAGAGTTAGGGGGTATGCATTACACTATGCAACCTACTGATATGGCTTTATTATTAAATACTATTGAGCAAAAATATCAGGTTATACTTGAGCAGCACAATATAAAAATTTACTTACTCAATAGCGCTAAACACATAACTGTACAAGCAGATAAAACCCGACTTTTGCAGCTGCTCGATAATATTTTAATGAACGCGGTACACTATGCACAATGCACCACTATTTCATTAACGGCTAATAATATAAGCATTAAAGGGCAAACCTACTTAGAGCTTATAATTGAAGATAATGGCGTAGGTGTAGAGCAGTCGCATTTATCGCATTTGTTTGAGTATTTATATCGAGTAGATAGCTCTCGTAATCGCCAAGAGGGCGGTTCGGGCTTGGGCTTATCTATTTGCCAACATATAGTTAAAGGCCATAATGGTGAAATAGCTGCTGAAAAAGCCACTCTAGGCGGTCTTGCTATTATTATTAGGCTACCAACTATTTAGCTTTAGTTGATTCAGATAAAAAATACGTAACTTGAACTTTGTTTGATATGGTATTTTTATCTAAGTTTGGATTACTAATAACAGAGAACTCTATGAGCGAACAAATACTGATTGTGGAAGATGAGGTAAAGCTGGCTAACTTAATGAGTGACTTTTTAAGTAGCCATCATTTTGTTACTCATCAAATACATCACGGAAATGAAGTATTACCTTGGCTTGAAATTAATAGACCGAGCGTAATTTTGCTCGACATAATGCTACCTGGTCAAAGTGGTATAGAACTATGTAAAGCAATCAGGCGCTTTTCAAATGTGCCTATTATTATGGTATCGGCAAAAGTAGAAGAAATAGATAGGCTGCTTGGACTTGAGTTAGGTGCAGATGATTATATTTGTAAGCCGTTTAGTTATGCTGAGCTGGTGGCGCGAGTTAAAGCTATATTAAGGCGATTAAGTAGCGCAAGTGATGTTACAGAGTCAACAATGAAGCTTGACGAGAGTACCTACAGCGTAAAATACAAATCAAACAGCATAGAGCTTACGAACTTTGAATTTCAGCTATTTAAACCTTTGTTTAACAACCCAAATCGTATTTATTCGCGCGATAGTTTAATGGACACTATGTACGCCGATCAGCGTATTGTGAGCCATCGTACTATTGATAGCCATATTAAAAAGTTGCGTAAAAAACTAGATGAAGTGACACAAACTGAAAGTGTTATTCAGTCTGTTTATGGGGTTGGCTACCGATTTGTGCACCCGCAGTAAGAGGTATTAGTAAGCTATGACGATGAGCTATTCATCATCGTCAGCATTTTTAATTCGCTCTAAGCGGTCAAACTCTTCGTATTCGGCAGCTTGAATTTCATCAAGAATAGAATCTACATCGGCAAGTTCGTCACTGTCTTCAAATTCACCTGTAAGCGTTGAATTAGGCGTTAAATTGGCCTCTTCAAATAATGCCCACATTTCTTTAGCGTATTGAGTTTTTAGTATGCTTGGCGCAAATTCACCATAGTAGCGGCGTATGTTATTTACATCGCGTGCAAACATAGCTTGTGCACTGTTATTTGCTGAAGCGTTAACTGCTTGCGGTAAATCTATAATTACAGGGCCGTTATTATCTACAAGTACATTAAATTCAGATAAATCGCCGTGTATTATACCTGCGCAAAGCATAAGCTTAATGTAATGCATCATGAGTTTATGTTGCTCAATAGCTTGCTCTTCACTAAAAACGACATGTCCAAGTTGAGGGGCTACGTTACCATTCTCGTCCGACACAAGCTCCATAAGCAGCACGCCATCAATACAAAAGTAAGTATCAGGAACACGTACACCCACGCCAGCTAAACGAGATAACGCATCAACTTCGGCATTTTGCCAAATCTCTTCTTCTAATTGACGGCCATAGCTAGAACGTTTACCCATAGCACGCGCTTGGCGTCCACCACGTACTTTTCGGCCTTCTTGGTATTGTGCCGCTTTTTTAAAGCTACGTTTAACCGCGTCTTTATACACTTTCGCACAGCGAATGTGCTCACCACAGCGGACAATAAATACATCGGCTTCTTTACCGCTCATTAGTCGGCTTATAACTTCGTCAATAAGGCCATCATCAACAAGGGGTTGTAGGCGTTTAGGTATTTTCACAGATTGCCTGCTAAGTAGGGTTGGTTATTAATCATTATTTATGAAAGTGCTCTGTATTTGTTTGTTTAATTGGCTCAAGCAGTATATCAGCTTTGAGAATTAAGGGCAGTAACACTACTGCCTGAGAGTAATTAATCGTATTATTTTATTAGCTTATATATTGATTGCAAAGCAATCAACCAGAACTTTTTAAATAAGTATTTAGATTACTATTTTTTATTAAAATAATTTATTACTTCCTCATTATTTGCACATTGTTTGCGTTTTTAAAGCGTAAGCTTAGTTTAATTCTTAAATACGAGGTTATTACTATGAAGCATTTTTCAACTCTTGCCACTGTGGCAATATTATCTATTGCTTTTTCAGCTAATGTAGCTGCTCGAGGCGGTGACAATCCTCCTGAAAAACCTGACTTCTCAACTATTGATACTGATGGTGATGGCGTAATTAGCTTTGAAGAGTTTAGTGCTAAAAAACCGCCACACGGCGATGCACAAACAATTTTTGATTCTATAGATGCCGATGGTAATGGCGAAATTAGTGAACAAGAACTTAGCGATCATAAACCACCTCGTCGTGAACGCTGAAAGGATACTAAAATGATTAATAGTATTAACAGTAGTTCTGCGAGTTTTATGTCGCAACAAAGTAGTCAGGCTGCAAAACTAACAACAGAGCAAAGCGATTTTGTTAAAGAAACGCTTGCAGAGTTTGACGCTGAAAACTTAACCGAAGAAAACGCGCAAAGTATTCAAGCGGCATTTAAAGAACAAGGTATTGAACCAACAAAAGAGCTTGCTGATTTAATGAGCGAACTTGAGTTTGATGCTAAAAGCATTGGTGATGCAGGACGAGTGGAAGGCCAAAGACCGCCACCGCCGCCACAGAACTCATTAGAATCAGTAGATACAGACGAAGTAGTCAGCTACTTAGATGAGCTATTAACTGAGTATTCAAGCCAGTTGTCTGATGAAGATAAAGAATCAATCCTTGCATCAGTGCAAGAGAAGTTTGGTTTAAGTGAAGGCGATTCACTGCTAAATGTAACTGCTTAGGTGTTATAACTTAGAGTAAAGCTGACTGTTACTCGAAAGTCTTAAGTCCAAAGCCCAACGGTTAACTCTGTTGGGCTTTTTTATTGGCTTAATTTAAGCGTGTTTCTATTTTGCTGGTGCCATCTTCTTCGGTAAATTTAAATACAAAATCTTTTTTACCGTCTTGGTTTATGTCTACCAGAAGAATATCTTTATTATTTTTAGGCAGCGTTAGTTTTAATTTTTTACGTTTATCATTTAGCAGTGAGTCTTGCTCTCCGTAATAAATATACAGCGTTTTTTTACTGTATTTGTATACTGCGTCAATATAGCTGTCGCCGTTAATATCACCTAAATATAGGGCTGGCTCGGAATCATCGCCGTTCATTCCTACTTCCATTTCTAAATCAAGTTCGATACTCGATTTATTGGCAAATGAGCCGTCGGGTTGCTGCTTATAAATGTTCATTTCTACATCTACATCAGTACTGCCATCGCCCAATGCCATAGACGCAATAGTACCTAAGCCAATATCTAAATCCATTTTTTGTAAATCAATTAAGCCATCATTATTAAAATCAGTTTTGAGCAATAACTCACTAGGGCCTTGTGTTTCAAATAAGGTAATGGGCGTATTACTAAAGCCTTTAGCACTTCCTAGGTACAAAGTATGTGCTATTTTTATATCTAACGAATCCATACCTTGCGTTGGCTTAAACTGTCTAGTTGTAAAATCTAGAAATCCGTCGTTATTAATATCAATAATTTGCTTTATTTTGCGAGTTTCGCCATTGCTTAGCTCGCCTAATTCGATGTTAAAATCAATTGAGGTGAGCTTTTGCTCAAAGCCTTCTGAATTAGCAAGTAGTACATCTGCTCCAAAGTCATTTGAAAAAACCAAGTCGCTTAACCCGTCGTGGTTAAAATCAATAACAACGGGTTTATTGTTAATATTAACTTCTAGAGAAAGCCCTTTTCCTGAAAAGCTGCCTTCATACATAGGTGTTTGTTTAAATTTGTTAGGCTTAAAGCTGCCATCTTTATTTTGAATGTATAAAGTACTGCTTGCTAACCCAGGGATGAAAATATCGCTTAGACCGTCGTTGTTGGCATCGAAGACAAAGTCTACTTTTTCAAATTTATCTATTTTTAATTGATTTAGAACCGACTCATAATTAAACAATAGTGTTGGTTTACCAGCATGGGCTTTGTATACGCCATCACTTGTTAGTACGAGTGCTTGTTTATCGGTAATGTTAGCAAGTGTAGCCACATCAAACCCGATGGCATTTTTTGGTAAAGCAAGTTCACTACTTAGTGATGTGAGTAAATTGATGGCTTCTAATTGTTTTGATTCTTTATTATATGCAAATAAAATCTCTGAATCGGTTGATACTAATTCATCCGTTGTTTTTATTGCCATTGTTTGAGCTATAGCGCTAATGGGGGTAAGTAAAGTGATGAGTGAATAGCAAAGTGGTTTTATCATGCAAATCCCTTTTTTATATTTAGTTGTATCGTTACATTTTTATTATTCACTTATATAAGCAACATCAGCGCACAACTTAACGTAGGGTCCAGCGCTGGCGGTTTGCTAATTAGCGTAAATTTAAACGTAATACACTTATGTAAGTTGGTTTATATTTAGCCTACGCTAATAACTATGTACTGGGTGTAAGTAATTGTAAGATTATGTTTTAAGAAGGGCTTGTTGACCTTTCAGGATTGAACTTGTTCAACCCAAGGAAGATTTAATCGCGGCGCGAGGTTTGTAACCTAGTAACAAAGAGTCAATCTCCCCTAGGCAGAACCCTTCGGGCTGACGAATCCCCAAAACGTGACAGGCACAGCAATTTATGATCTTATGTAAATCACCACAACCTACATAAGTCACAACTGCTATGCCTGACACATTAGTTTGCCATAAGTACTTTAAACATGCATTAGCGCCATTCAATAATGCCAGAGTAAAAACATTACTAAGCTGCAGTAATGCATTAATTTCGGGCAATAAACTTACCTTAACTGAAATCGGCAGAAATTTGTCTGGCGCTGTGGATGTAAAACATAAAATAAAACGCGTTGATCGCTTCTTAAAAAATACTCACCTCTACAATGAAAGGGTCGCTATCTATAAAGCATTAGCTCATCCTATTATCGACTCTTTACCAATGCTTGCAATTGCCGTTGACTGGAGCGGTGCCTGTGGTCACGACTATCACTTACTGCGAGCAAGCTTACTTGTGGATGGGCGCTCTATCGTGATTTATAACATGATTGTTGAGCAGAAGAATTTTGATAGCCCAGCAACCAACAGCCTGTTTTTAGATGAACTTTATGAAGTGCTTGGACGACATCTTAGTGTCTATATTGTAACAGACGGCGGCTTTCTTACGCCTTGGTATAGTAAAGTACGCGAACTTGGTTGGCATATGATAGGTCGATTAAGAGGCTCAATGAAGTGTAAACTAGCCATGCAATCACAATGGCATACATTAAAACAACTTAGGGTTGGTGCCAGCGATATACCAAAGGCGTTAGGTCAAGCACGACTAACTCAGTCCAGCCCGACAGCATGCGATGCATTTTTACACGTATATCATGGAAAAAATAAAGGAAGAAAAGGAAAAAGCAGATTTACGAAAGATACAAAAATGTATCAAAACTTAGCGAAAGAGCCATGGTTACTCGCGACATCAGACAATACAATGACGAGTAAGCGAGTAGTTGGTTTATATAGTAAAAGAATGCAAATAGAGCAAAATTCCGCGATGACAAAAGTTTGAGATATGGTTTTTCGTGGCGTTTTAGTAAAAGCACCGGCATAAATAGAATAGGAATATTATGCTTGATAGCCACAATAGCGAGCACTGCGTTATGGTTTATAGGGTGTGAAGCAGAAAAAAGAAAGTGGCATATAAAATTTCAAGCAAATAGTGTTAAGAATCGCCGAGTTCTTTCATTTTTAACCTTAGCCAAGCAAGTCATAAAGCTATGTAAGAGACGTATTACACAAAGCTATATAGAAAAAAGTTTAAAAAACTTTATTTTTAATTATCAAAAAGAGGCCGCTGGATAAAGTGGGGATCCCTCAGCCCTTCGGGCAGCGAATGTTTGGCATTTATGCTGCGTTATCGCCTATTTATGGGGAATAACCACACTACATAGGCTCTGCATTGCCTAAATACCAAACAGTCTGCTGCAAATTTAACCTCGAAAGATAAACAAGCCCTAATAAGAAAGGTAGTGCAAAACTCATATGGCAGTTAAGCGCTTTTAGCGGGTTTTGGTTATCAACGGCACAGCTTATTTTGCTCATTTAAATAAGCATCTACAAAATCTACTTCCATCGGTTTTGAAAAGTAATAACCTTGCAGGTGAGATACACCAATATTAGTAAGCGTGTTTGCTTGTTCAATAGTTTCAACGCCTTCGGCAACAACAGTAAAATCTAAAGATGAGGCCATTTGTACAATTGCATGAATAATACTTAACCCTCTTTTATCCATATTTTGAATAAAACTTCTGTCTATTTTTACTATATCTACACCAATATCAAGCATGCTTGATAGTGATGAGTAGCCAGTTCCAAAATCATCAATTGAAATACAAAAGCCTTGTTTTTGTAGTGCTTTCACGGCTGTCAAAAATGTGAGTTTATCTTCGGCAAATACTGATTCGGTAATTTCTATATGCAGATCTTTAGGCTCTACTTGGTGATTGTTTACTATTTTTAATACCTTAGTTACAAAATTTGGATCTTGTAATTGTATTACCGATACGTTCACGCTTACTGCAATTTTTGTCGGTAAATGGTTGAATTTATTTGCTTGTATACATGCTTGTTCTATGACCCAGAGGCCCATTTGGGTTATTAAACCGTATTGCTCGGCAATAGTTATAAACTCATCAGGGAAAATATTTTCACCGTCTAGTTGCCAGCGTAATAATGATTCGAAAGAGGTTACTTTTGATGTTTTGCTATCTACAATTGGCTGAAATACTAGTCTTAAACTGTTTTCTTCTATGGCACTGGCTAGGCGTTGACTCAACAGGTACTCTCTTTCTTGTTTTAATTTGAGTGAATCGTTATAAATATTGATATTACCTTTAGCCATGCGTTTTTGGTGATACATTGCAATATCAGCAGAGCGAATTAAGGTATTTAAATCACTCCCGTGCTCAGGGTACATGGCCATTCCAATAGTTGCTGATACCCATTTTTGATATTTATATGTTTCATGCTCGGCGCTAATGCTTTGAAGCACTTTATTAGCAAACTCGATAAGCTCAGTTTGGCTTTGATACGTTGCTAAAATTAAAAACTCATCTCCGCCCCAACGGCATTTATAGAGTTGTTGGTTGCATACATTACTAATTCTCAGTGCTATTTCTTTTAATACTTTATCGCCTACTTTGTGACCCAACGAATCGTTGATTTGCTTAAAACCATCTAAATCTACAAATAATAAAGCAAAGGGTTCTTTAGGGTTATCTGCTAGTTGTTTGTTTGCATTTTTTAAAAATGCGGTGCGGTTTAATAGATTTGTGAGTGGATCGGTATTCGATAAGCGGTAAATTTCTTCAGTGCGTTGTTCGACCTTATTTTCCATTTCATTAAGCAGTTCTCTGTTTTGGTTTTTGAGCTTGATTGCACTGTGTGTAAATGTGGCTGATTTGTACGAAGAGGCAATCATGATTGTGGCAAAAGTTAAACCTAATAACCCCAATACGTGTTGGTAGTGATCGTTTGAAAGCGCTAGCAAAAAAGAGTAGGGCGCCAATAAAGTAAAACTATATAGAACAGCGGTAAAACGACTTCCAGACAGCAAATTTGCAGAGCCACCGGCAAGCGCCGATAAAATAGCAATGGTCGTAGTAACTTCCACCGTAGATGAAGTGCTATGAAACCAAAGAGCATAACCACACCAAGACACGGCTGTTGATATACAGCCAATAGCAAAGCGATTTAGATAAGAATGTGTGTTGTAAGGTTGGCGAGAATTTTGAGCTTTCAAAAAAAGCCCTACATCAATAATACGTAAAGTAAGCACGCACATCATTATGCCTAACCAGACTACTTTATCGTGGTTAGTTTTCTCATTAGTTATATCAAAAGCAAATACTAAAGCAACGCTGACTAGTACAGAGACTGCAATTCCGGAAATAGCATTCGAGTATAAAATTTTGAGCGCTTCTTTTCGCTCATTATTACTTAAATTGTTATATGGCACTAATTAAAACCTTTTTCAAAAACAACCCCTAGGAAATTAAGTAAACCATTTAGCAAATTACACTAATGCAATACTGGTAATACAAAGAGCTTAATAAGCCTTTACGCAGCTAAATAAAACTTTAATGTAAAGTAAATATAGTTTATGGGAGGGATAAAAAAAGTTTAAAAAGTAAAAAGGCCCAAAATAAATATTTATTTTGAGCCTTAAAATTATCAAGCAGGTTAAAGTGTTAACGACTTTACTTGCTGTTCTATAGATTTAACCTTCGAAATCGCTATCGTTATGGCGCTCTGCCATTTGCTCTTCTTCAGGGCCCCATGTGCGATTTACGCGACGACCACGCTTTACTGCGGGGCGCTCTGATATTTGCGTAGCCCAGCGTACAACATGGGTGTATGAGGCAACATCTAAAAACTCTGCTGCATCATATAAAGCTCCAAGCACTAACGATCCGTACCACGGCCAAATTGCAATATCGGCAATTGAGTATTCATCACCTGCCATGTATTCATTTTCGCTTAAATGGCGATTTAACACGTCAAGCTGGCGTTTAGTTTCCATGGTAAAACGGTCAATAGGGTATTGCATTTTACTTGGTGCGTAGCTATAAAAATGACCAAATCCGCCACCTAAGTAAGGCGCTGAGCCCATTTGCCAAAATAGCCAGTTACGACACTCAGTTTTAGCTTTTAAATCTTTAGGTATGAGTACATCAAATTTCTCAGCCAAATACTGTAAAATAGAACCAGATTCAAAGATGCGAGTAGGCGGCGTGGTTGAATGATCCATTAGCGCTGGGATTTTTGAGTTTGGATTAATATCAACAAAGTCAGATCCAAACTGATCGCCATCACCTATGTTTATTAAATATGCGTCATAGTCTGCATCGGTGCAACCAAGCTGTAAAAGCTCTTCAAACATGATTGTAGCTTTTTGGCCATTAGGTGTCGCAAGAGAATAAAGCTGAAATGCGTGCTCACCAATAGGTAGAGTTTTGTCATGAGTCGCGCCTGCGATTGGGCGGTTAATGCTGGCAAACTTACCGCCACTTTCACTTTCCCACGTCCATACTTTTGGTGGCGTGTATTCGTTTTTATCACTCATAAATAACCTCTGTTAGATGAAATACATATATGGTAAATGTGGCCATAAAAAATTAATTAAAGGCCCTAATACTTAATTTACCGACCTTTTAATTTATCGGCTTTTGCTAATCTATAACCTAAAAACAATCCGCTTAGCGCTCCAAATAAATGGCTTTCAAACGATACATGATAGCGCTGGGGTAAAACACCCCATATAAAACCGCTATAAAGTATAGCCACTACAACAGCAATTATAATTGATTTTAATGAGCGTCTTACTAAGCCGTAGCATAGAATAAAGCCCCATAAACCATATATAACACCGCTTAAACCAACATGTATGTTACTGCGCCCAAATGCCCAAACTAAGAGTCCACCGACTAGAGCGGTAAAAATAAATACGTTATAAAAACGTTTTACGCTGTACTGGCAAATTAGCCAGCTTAATACTACAAATGGGATCATATTACTGGCAAAGTGCCACCAGCTACCATGTAAAAAAGGTGCGCATAGTATGCCAATTAAGCCTTGGATACTGCGTGGATATATGCCTAAACCATTTAGGTTTATACCAGGTAGGCTATTGATCACTTGTAGTACGAAGCAAATAATAACAATACTAAAAATTGCGAAGCGGGTACTCGTTAGTAATGACAGTGTGGTTGGCTTGGTTGCCATATAATCACCCTAATTGACTTTAAGAGTTGCCAGTATAGGAATTGTATTTGCTAATGAAAAGCAATTAAAAAAGCACAACATAAAATGCTGTGCTTATTTTTAATTTTTACTCACTATTAAACTAGTTTGGTTAATAGTTTTTTGGCTGCTAGTTCAGAGCTTGCTGGGTTTTGGCCGGTAATTACTAAACCATCTACTAGCGCTAATACGCCCCAGTCGTCAGTTTTTTGATAATCGCCGCCTTTTTTAATTAGCTCGTCTTCAACTAAAAATGGCACGATATCGGTAAGTTGCACTGCAGCTTCTTCAGAGTTAGTAAAACCAGTTACTTTTTTACCCGCTACTAATGCATTGCCATCGGCATCTTTAACATTTAAAAATGCAGCACTTGCATGACATACCGCAGCAACAGGCTTTTGCTCTTTTACAAAGCTTTCGATAAGTGAGATTGAGTCAGTGTTATCAACTAAGTCCCATAATGGACCGTGACCGCCTGGGTAAAATACAGCGTCAAAATCGCTAGATTTTACTTCACTCAACACTTTAGTGTTTGCCATAAGGGTTTGCGCTGCGCTATCTGCGTCATAACGTTTTGTTGCATCTGTTTGAAAATCGACAAGCGTACTTGTCGGATCAATGGGTGGTTGACCGCCAGCTGGAGACGCTAATGTTACTTCAACGCCTGCATCAACAAATGCATAATAAGGGGCTGCAAATTCTTCTACCCAAAAACCTGTTTTTTCGCCAGTGTTACCAAGTTCTGCGTGAGATGTAAGAACCATAAGTATTTTTTTAGACATTGAATATATTCCTTCTGATGATTTGAATTAGTTTATCTTGCTTACCAATTACTATATGCACTAAAAGAGCTTTAAACAACGATGATAAATTTAACTTTATTGATTTAATAATTGATACAATAGAGGGGTTGAATTTAAAACACGCTACGGAGCACATATGAAGGTGTCGTTTGAGCAGTTAAAGAGCATGGTCGTATTTGCGCAAATTGTAGAGCAGGGCAGCTTAACCGCTGCGGCTAAACAGTTAGGATTTACGCGAGCAGTAGCAAGTTATCATTTAAAAAAGTTAGAAACCCAACTTGAAGTCACTTTATTAAATCGCTCAACTCGTACCATGGCGCTAACTGAGGCGGGCATTGCTTATTATGAGCGTTGTAGAATAATTACCGAACAAGCTAATGCAGCTAATCAGCAAATAGAAAATATAAAGAGTGAGCCACAAGGTTTACTTAAAATTAGCTGCCCTGTGAATGTGGGAATGCAGCTAATTGTGCCCGCAATAAATACGTTTAAGCGCCAATACCCTAAAATTAAAATAGACTTACAGCTTACTGACGATGTGGTTGATATTATTAAAAATGGGTTCGATTTTGCAATTAGGGGTGTGGCACTGAGTGACTCCAACTTGCAAGCAACCAAGCTGACGACAATGAGCACTTGTATTTGTGGCGCGCCGGATTACTTTACACATTTTGGTAAACCTAAAACTCCTTTAGAATTGGCAGATCATCAATGGGTGGTTTATCAGCTAGGAAGTAAAACGTTAACACTTTCAAAAGATGGCAAAAAACACGACATTGCAATGCAAGGCGCCTTAAGTACTAATAACGCAGCTGCACGTACTGCCTTTGTAGAAGCGGGGCATGGCATTGGGCGTATACCGCTTTACGATGCGTGGCCTAAAGTACAAGCTGGGCTACTTGAAATAATATTAGATGATTATAAAAGCAAAGATATTGAACTGTACGGAGTATTTCCGCCAGGGGCTGCGGGTTCTAAAAAACTACGATTATTTATTGATTACCTAAAAGCATATTTTGTAAAACAGCATACCGCCTTGGGTATGCTGAAAAGCGTTTAATTCTTTTCGCTTTTAAAATATTTATAAAGCATTTATAAAATACTTATAAAGTACGGCTAAATAATGCAACCGCTTGTTGATACATATTAATTGCAAGGGCTGCATCGTATCGCTCACCTTCATCACGCATAAAGGCATGCTGGGCGTTAACTTCTTGCCATTGGTAATTAATGCCAGTGCTTACGCATTGCTGGTATATTTTAGTGCGACCTTCTTGTGGCACATGCGGGTCTTGTTTACCCCATATAAAGTGAATTTCGCCTTGTATATCAGCCATGCGTTCAAATGAGTTATTACCTGATTTTGCCGGTAATGTGTCGCTGTGAATATCAGTCGCGTATAAGCAAAAAGCCGCTTTAATTTCAGGGTTAAGCGCCGCTCTATAAGCTAAATGCCCACCAATACATACGCCCATTGCGCCTACTGTACCTGTGCAATAGCTTTGTTGTTTTATAAAATCGATCATGGCTTGCGTGTCACTATCATGATGCTCAAGTGGCTTTGCCCACTTATCGGCATTGCCTTTGTCTTTACCTGTATCATCGTAAGCAAGCACAGTGCCTATAGGATTTAACTCGTGAAACACTTCAGGCACTAATACTACAAAGCCATGGCTTGCTAAAATAGCCGCGCTGCGTGCAATAGGTGCAGTTTGCTGAAATATTTCAGAATAAAAAATGATAGCAGGGAATTGCCCTTGCGCTTGAGGGCGATATACGGTTGTTCGCATTAAACCTGTAGGTGTTGGCAAGTCTGCATTATGTTGTTGAATTATCATAAAAGCGCTCAGTTAAATAAAATTATATATAATGATATGGTAACTGAGCGCGATAAAATAAACGACTTTTGTTGTCGAGTATTTAAATACTTGCAGGCATTTTATTACAACTAGCGTAATAACTTACGGTAGCCGGCCAATCTGAAAATATAGCCATTACACCCACGTCCTTTGCGAGTACATCAACGACCGTCATCATGTCGCCATCGTTATCTATAACATCAGCAATTGATTGATAGTAATAACCACCACCTTCATTAAGCGGACCTGAGCGCTCAAGGCTCCATGCAATAAGCTCTAAACCTGCTGCTTTTGCGTCAATGGCGTATTGTGATGGCACTATATTACTTTCGCTGTCTATTGTTAGCATCATCCAAATTGGAGGCGCTAAAATTTTAACGCCATCGGCAACAAGCTCATCCATGCTAGGTTGCCATGTTTGCGGGTTGTTTGGATCAAATCCTGCTTCGCTGTCGCGACCATCTAGGTATACGCTTTTATCTGCAAAATCAGGGTTGGTATTAATCCAGTATTTTACGTCATTAAGATTAAACGACTGCGGATAAACTTTTGAGGCTGGCACACCCATTTGTGTGTATTCGTCTAGCATTTTTTGCGCGTATTGCTCTTGGGTCATTCCATTAAATGGCATACTTACTTGCGGCGATTTAAGTTCTGGGGTCATTTTTACGCCCATCTCATTAAACAATGCAATACTTTGCTTATGAGTCATTAATGTCCCTTGGGTCGCATATAAGTCAGTGCGCCAATTGGGTGTACCATCCATGTAATCGGCAACGGTGGTTGCATTTGTGTTTGCACCATCCATTTTACCTTCAAGGGTTAAAAACTCCGCTAGACTTATATCACTGGTACAGCATTTAGCTGAAGCGGCAATACCATTAGTAGGGTCGGCTGGTGTAAATGGCACACTGCATTTAGCTGCAAGTTCAGGAGTGGCTAAAATATTAGTTGTGGTGTGTAAGTCGCATTGAGAGTGGCGACATACAAGCTCTTTGTCGTTTGTAAAAGTAACATCGCATTCAACAATACCTGCGCCCATTCTAGCAGCAGCAATGTAGGCTTCTTTAGTGTGTTCAGGGTACTGCATTGACGCACCGCGATGACCAATAGAAAAGTCAGTGCGGTAAAAAGGACCTTCACTACAAGATTCTAATTTTGTTTTTAAAGCGCTGTCGCTCATATCATTGACTAAATAATAAGGACGAGTGCCTAATTGAATATCTGGTGCATCACCGTTTGGTACTTCTACAATAACAGGCGTAGGTACTTCAACAATCTCAACTTCGGTGTTGGTAACAACCACTTCTTTTTCTATTATTTCTACATCGTCGTCGCAGCCAGCAAGTGTGGCTAACAATATACAGCCTGTAAGTAAGGTAATACGTTTCATTGTTTATCCTTAAAAAGTAAAATTTGTACTACCTTAATGATTATTAATGACAATTTAGCTACAAGTTTATTAATTTACTTTTTTATTAATAATTTGATTCACTATTAATGCACCTAACGTTATAGCTGCTCCAATACTTAGCCTAACAATGTCAGCGTCTCTGTTCCATATAAGAACATTAACTATAATACCAGCCGGAATAAGTAAGTTATTCATTACGGCTAAAGCTCCAACGTTGACGAGTGTTGCGCCTTTATTCCACATAAAGTAACCAAGGCCCGATGCAACAACTCCTAAATAAATCAGTATTCCCCACTGAGTAGAAGTGCTTGGTAATTTATTTGAATTACCAAATAATGCATAGCAAATTGTGGCAATAATAAGTGCGCCTATAAAAAACCATCCAAATATGGTTTTATCATCAAGCTGATTGTTCATCATTAAGCGTTTATAGGTTACTTGGCCTACAGCAAAACTTATGTTCGCACCTTGAACTAATAATAAGCCAATTATGAAATTGCTATTTAGATTTTCGTAACGAATGGTAATTGCACCAATTACAGCAATAAGTGCGACTATAAAAAAGCGTGGGTTAAAATGTTTGTTCAATGCATCATTTAGCATGGTAATGTACAAAGGAGTCATTACTGTAAATAGCAGTACTTCGGGGACGCTTAAAAATAAAAAGGAGTGGTAGTAAAAGCTATACATAACACCAAGTTGTATAGCGCCAATCAGCATGAGCTTTAAGGCTAAAGGTTTAGGTGTTTGTTTAAACTTTAAAAATGGTAAAAATACGAGGGTTGCTAGTGCTATGCGAATTAACACACTAAACCATGCATCAACCTGACCTGCTAAATACACGCCAATTAAACTAAATGAAAATGCCCAAAGTAAAGTTACTGCAAATAAGTACCGCATAGCCGTCGTCTTTAAATAATTAATGGCAGCAGTTTATCTGTTATAAATTAATGTATAAACAATAAAAGCCCGCAAGCGGGCTTTTATAAATTTAGTATATCAATAAATTAGTTTATTGATTACTCAACTAAACCACGGCGCTTAAGTAGTGCGTCGGTAGTTGGTTTCTGACCTCTAAACTCAATGTAGCTTTGCATTAAGTCGCGGCTGTTACCTTTTGATAGGATTTCTTTACGGAACTTATCACCATTTTTACGTGTTAAGCCGCCGTTGTTTTCCATATGTGCAAAGGCGTCTGCTGCAAACACTTCAGTCCATAGGTACGCGTAGTAACCCGCTGAATAACCACCTGCAAATGTGTGGCTAAAGAAGTTTGATTTGTAACGCGGTGGAACAGGGTAGTAAGCAATACCGTGTTTTTCTAGCGCGTCTTGCTCAAACTTTTGAACGTCAGCTACTTTTTTATCAGAACCAAATGAATGCCATTCCATATCAAGTAGTGCAGCGGCTAAGTATTCAGTAGTGCCGTAACCTTGGTTGAATTTTTGCGATTCAAGTACTTTATCAAGTAAAGCTTGTGGAATTGGCTCACCTGTCTTGTAATGCTTAGCATAGTTTGCAAGTACTGTTGGTTCAATCATCCAATCTTCATTTGCTTGCGACGGAAACTCAACAAAGTCACGCGCCGTTGCAGTACCCGCTAGGCTTGGGTATTTAACATCTGAGAATAAACCGTGAGCAGCATGACCAAATTCATGGAACATAGTAGACACTTCATCAAACGTCATTAGCGTTGGCTCGCCTGCAGCAGGTTTTGGAATGTTCTGCGCATTGTAAATAACAGGTTTGGTGCCTTTTAAGCCGCTTTCGCTAACGTATGCACTCATCCATGCGCCGCCACGTTTACCTTCACGTGCATATGGGTCTAAGTAAAATAAACCAATAGCGCTGCCATCAGCGTTAAATACTTCGTATACGGTTACATCTTCATGATAAACAGGAAGATCTTTACGTTCTTTAAACGTAATACCGTACAGTTTGTTCATTGCAAAGAATAAGCCATCGTGAATAACCGATTGCATTTCAAAGTATGGTTTAACAAGTGCTGGGTCTAAGTTGTACTTTTCTGCACGTACTTTTTCAGCATAAAAAGTCCAATCCCATGGTTTAAGCTCAAAGCTTTCGCCTGAATCGTTAATCACTTTTTGAATAGCGGCTGCTTCAATCTTTGCTTTTTCAACTGCTTTTGGTGCTAGGTCATCAAGGATGCCGTAAACGTTTTCAGTTGTTTGCGCCATACGCGACGTCATTACATAAGAAGCCCAATCTTTGTAGCCTAAAAGCTCTGCTTTTTGAGCGCGTAGGTTGGTTTCTTTAATAATAATAGGGCCGTTAGTTTTTGCTGCACGGTTTGCAGAGGCTTTAAAAATTCGCTCACGCAGGTCGCGGTTTTCAAGGCTACTTAAAATTGGTTGTTGCGTTGTATTTACCAAAGTGATCATGTAGCCGTCTTTGCCCGCTTTTTTAGCTGAAGCTGCAAGGCCTGCAATTTCGCCTTCAGAAAGACCTGCTAATTCACTTTTATCTGTAACTACAATAACGTCTTCTTTAAACGATTTTAAAATGTTTTGTGAAAACGCAGTAGATAGCTGAGCTAGCTCTGAGTTAATTTCACGCATTTTAGCTTTTTCAGCGTCATTTAATTTAGCACCTGCTTTTACAAACTGCTTGTAGTAAAAATCAACTAGGCGTTTATCTTCTGCGTTTAATTTATCTTGATTGTCGTAAATTGTTTGTACGCGCTTAAATAATTCACCGTTTAAGTAAATATCATCTGAGTGAGCAGATAATACAGGCGCCATTTTTTCATCAATACGCTGGTATTCAGCATCTGAAATTAAACCTGATAAGTTATAAAAAGCAGCCGATACGCGATTTAATAGCTCCCCTGACAATTCCATTTTAACTAATGTATTTTCAAATGTTGCTGGAGCAGGGTTGTTAGCAATGGCTTGTACTTGTGCCGTGTGTTGTGCGATACCTGCATCGAATGCAGCTTCGTAGTCTTTTGTACCAAATTTATCAAACTCTGGTGCCATATATTGCAATGGGCTTGGCTTAAATAAAACATTGTTTGCGTTCATGTCTTGCACTTGTGCTGCGCCTTCTTTTGCCATGTTTTGTGTATCGTTAGATGAACAGGCCGATAATATTAAGGCACTAGCAATAGTAGTGGCGATCAGGGTTTTACGCATAATAACTCCATAGAAAGATTAGCCGGAATAGGCTTTGCGAGTCGAAAAACCTAGTTAACTTATCAAATTTTGGCGTTTATACAATAAAGTTTATCGGTATTAAGGGGGATTTGAACGCAAATTAGCTAATATTTAGCTTTAAGGGAGGTAAAAGTAGCTCTAAAAGTAAACACCTGAGCTACTTAATAAGTCGTTGAGTCATAATTGCTTAGTTATATCCAAGTACAAATTTTCTCTCAGAGCCAAAGTTGCTAGGTTGTTGTTGGCCAAACTCTTTGTTGATAGATGCCAGTGTTTGCTCTTGTTCTGCAAGAAGGCACAAAATTTTATTTCGGTAATCCAGGCTGCTTTCAAATAAATGTAAGTCTACCTGCGGCTGCAAAGTAGCGAGTCTTTGATTTAAAGTTAGTTGTGACATAGTGATCTCCAGTGCTTGTACACTATTTATATAGCACTCGGTGCAATAAAGAGTTAATAAATTGTTCATAAAAAGTATATTGAACTTATTAACTTGGCGTTTTAGTTATATTATGACTGCTAAACTTACCCAACACTGAACCGCTTTCACTTTATAGCGATTTAAATTTAAAGCGCTCCTTTGCTTGTTTTGGAAAATAAATGACCTTAGAACACATAAACCAAATTCTTGCCTTTGTTGTATTTAGTTACAGCGATGTACACATTACCGTAGCGAAAATTATTAAAGTGCCTTTAATACTTTTCGCTATTTGGTTTATTGTGACGCGTATTGGCAAGCTAATAACAAAAACATTATTGGCAAAAAAGTTAAGCCAAGATGCCGTGCATTTATTTACACGTATCTACTTTATTTTAAGTATCGCTATTTTAATTTTTACATCTTTAGAAGTATTAAGCATACCGCTTACTGCGTTTGCTTTTGTTTCAGGTGCAATAGCCATTGGTGTAGGCTTTGGTGCTCAAAATATTATCAATAACTTTATTAGTGGCTGGATACTAATGTGGGAACGCCCAATACGTATTGGTGACTTTTTAGAGGTAGGCAATGCAAAAGGCGTGGTAGAAACAATTAATACTCGCTCAACGCGTATTCGCCGAAATGACGGCGTACATATGCTTATTCCTAATTCTCAATTGCTCGAAAATACAGTAACAAACTGGACGCTAATAGATGGCAACGCACGCTCATCGGTCAGTGTAGGTGTTGCGTATGGATCAGACGTGATACTGGTTAAAAAGCTTATTCAACAAGTGCTTGATGATCATGAAGCAATATTGGCTAATCCAAAGTCATCGGTGTTATTTGATGACTTTGCAGATAGCTCGCTCGTATTTAACGCTATTTTTTGGGTGTGCGCCGAGTCTGAAACCATGCTTAGAAAAGTACGCAGTGATATTCGTTTTAGTATTTACGCTGTATTTGAAAAGCATGATGTAGTGATTGCTTTTCCGCAGCGTGATATTCATATCGACGGTGAAATTGCATTTAAGCGCTCATAGTTCAAATATAGTAAATATTAAAAGTCGCTCTTGGGCGGCTTTTAATAAAAACACAGGTGTTTCTATTTTAGGTTAACATGTAAAACAATCCCTTCTTCCTACTCCATTTTATTAAACCCAATAAAGGACATATGTCCTTAATATTAGAATTTTGCATCTAAATAGTGATAAAAACACGTGATTTTGTAGTTAAATGTTGCAAAAAAGTTTCTAATTATGTCTATATTTATGCAGTAAAATTGTCACACAATGGTATAATCTTAATCGTTCGTTCAGCCTTATAACATCGTTTTTGTACTCTCGGTAATAAGGTCCGCGCGCATGACGCAAGTCGCGAAAAATTGAACGAGCCCGCAATGAATACATTGCGCAACACAAAAAACCGTTGAACAAGAGTGCACAAAAAAGGTTAAACCCAACATGAAAGCAATGAAAAGATCTACGTTAGCTACCCTAATCAATGCAACGTTGTTCTCTGCAGTAGCAGGTACTTCATTTTCTTCTTTAGCTGCTGAAGAAAAAACAGCTAAAAAAAGTAATCAACTAGAAGTTATTCAAGTAACAGCTCGTAAACGTGTAGAAAACGCTCAAGAAGTACCAGTAGCAGTATCTGCTCTACAAGGTGATAACCTTGATGCGTATAGCTCAGCTGGTATGGATATTCGTTTTTTAAATGCGAAAATTCCAAGTTTATCTATTGAATCTTCATTTGGTCGTTCATTCCCACGCTTTTACGTTCGTGGTTTAGGTAATACCGATTTCGATTTGAATGCATCACAACCAGTATCACTTGTTGTTGATGAAGTAGTTCAAGAAAATGCAATTTTAAAAGGCTTCCCAGTATTTGATGTTGAACGCGTAGAAGTATTACGTGGACCACAGGGAACTTTATTTGGGCGTAATACGCCAGCTGGCCTTGTTAAGTTTGACTCTGTTAAACCAAGCCAAGAATTTGATGGTTATGGCTCTGTTTCATACGGTAGCCGTGGCGCTGTAGACACAAGTGGTGCTGTAGGTGGTGCTTTAACTGACCGTTTATCTGCTCGTGTTTCATTATTATGGCAAGATAAAGACGATTACATTGATAACCAAGCTCCAGGCTTTGAAGCTAAAGACGAGCAAGGTGGTTACACTGAAAAAGCGGCACGTGTTCAGTTTTTATATGAAGGCGACGATTTTACTGCTTTATTAAACTATCACACACGTGATTTAGACGGCTCTCCAATTGCCTTTCGTGCAAACGTAATTAAACCTGGCACAAATGAGCTTGTAGATAACTTTGAAAATGATGTTGTTTATCAAGATGCCGCATCACGTTCTACTCAACAAGTAGAATCTGAAGGTGCAAGCTTAAAGCTTGAGTGGGAACTTAAAAACCACACAATCACTTCAATTTCTGCATGGGAAAGCGCTGAAATATATTCTCGCGCTGACATCGATGGTGGTTACGGCGGTTTTGACGCTGCACCAGAAAGCGGTCCTGAAATTATTTTCTTTTCTTCAGAAAGTGCTGATGGCATTCCAGAACACGACCAATTAACGCAAGAGCTACGTTTATCGAGTAACTTTGATGGTGATTTAAATTATCAAGTAGGTGTATTTTACTTTGATGAAGAGCTAACTATTGAAAACTTTAGTTATGACACTGAGAAAGGCGGTGTTTTAAATGGTTATGTTCGCCAGCAACAAGATACAACAGCTTGGGCTGTATTTGGTTCTGTAGATTATACTTTTTCAGATGATTTAAAAGTAACTGCAGGCCTTCGCTACTCTGACGATGATAAAGATTTTGTAGCAGACCGTACAATTAGCCCGATCGGCGGTGGTGCTTTACTTGTAGAACGTGATGTTAGTGACAACCATGTTAGCTGGGACTTATCTGCAAATTATAAAGTAAACGATGATGTTAACTGGTATGGCCGTGTAGCAAATAGCTTCCGAGCACCTAGTTTACAAGGTCGTATTTTGTTTGGTGATGATGTAACAACAGCTGAATCAGAAACGGTAACATCGTACGAAACAGGTATTAAATCAGACGTGCTAGACGGCCAAGGCCGTGTTAATGCCACTGTGTTTTATTACACAATGGATGACCAGCAACTTACCGCTGTTGGTGGTGGTGCTAACTTTAACCGTTTAGTTAATGCTGATAAAACGACTGGCTATGGTTTTGAGTTAGATACACAGTGGGTATTAAGTGACGAATTTAATGCAACATTTAACTTAAGCTACAACAAAACTGAAATCAAAGATAACGATTTAGCTGTGGCTGTTTGTGCACAATGTACGGTTACAGATCCGACTTTCCAAGTAGCTGGTGCATTTGGTCCTGAAGACCGTGCAATACTTGATGGTAACAGCTTACCGCATGCTCCTGAGTGGATCTCTAACTTTACGCTTCGCTATACTAAAGAACTTGCCGATGGTAACTTCTTCGCTAGTGGTGATATTTCTTACCGTAGTAAAATCAATATGTTCCTTTACGAATCAGTAGAGTTTGAAGGTAAAGAGCTTATTGAAACAGGTTTGCGTACAGGTTACACATGGTCTGAAGGCGATTACGAATACGAAGTAGCCGCTTTTGTTCGTAACTTATTTGACGAGCAACAAGTAATTGGAGCTGTAGACTTTAATAACAATACGGGTATTGTTAACGAAGAACGTTACGTAGGTGCTGAGTTTAAAGTTAGATTTTTCTAACTAATAGCTAAAAGTATTTACTTTAAAAGCCTGCATTGCGCAGGCTTTTTTATTTGTATAACCCCTTTTAGAGCTGCTAAAGTAGCGCCTAATTGGTTTATTTAAAGAGAAGAGCAATGGCTGGATTTTGGAATTACCGTGTAATTTTTTGTGAAGCAACGAAAGACGAAGCAGCGCAATATCAAATACACGAAGTAGAATATAACCTGAACGGTAAAGTGACTAACTGGTCAGAAACAGGCGCAGCCCCTTTTGGTACAACACTTGATGAGTTGAAAGATGACTCAGATCGTTTAAAAACAGCATTTGAAAAGCCTGTACTTAAAGTTATGCGTAAAACGCGTGGCTATGAGCTTGTTGATGTTGATACGGGTGAAGAAGCAACGGGTGAGCCACCAGCAGGCTTAACGCAATAACAACAATTTAATAAAAGGTGCTTAAGGCGCCTTTTTTATTGTCAAAATTTGGCTTAGGTTAAATAAGGAATGAGGATGACATTAGAAGCAGTATTATTTGATATGGATGGCACATTAGTTGATTCAGAAAGCATGCACTTTGTATGTTGGAATAAACTACTTAAGCCTTATGGTGTTAGTTATTTAGAAAATGATTTTTGTCAGCGCTTTTCAGGACGACCCACTTTAGAAGCTGCAATCGAAATTAAGCAAGAGCATAACTTATCAGTAAGCGCACAGTTTTTAGCGGATGAAAAATACCGTTTATTTGGCGAATATGTAATAACACATTTACCACCACTAATGCCGTTTACAGAGCAAACGTTAAAAGCTGTAAAAGCGAGTGGCTTAAAAATGGCGCTAGTAACGGGCAGTGCTAAAAGTGAAGCTATGCCAATACTTAAAGGTTTAGGATTTTATGAGCTGTTTGACACGGTGGTAACAAAAGACGATGTAACTAATCCTAAACCTGCTGGAGACCCATATTTACTGGCACTTAAGCAGATAAATATACAGGCAGGCAATGCAATTGCTGTCGAGGATACATTTACCGGCGTTACGGCGGCCAACAACGCCTTGTTACCTGTTATAGCCATTGCTAATAGCCACACAAAAGATCACGATTTTAGCCAAGCTACCTATAAAATGAGTAACTTAGATGAGTTTTGGCAATGGGTGCAATCTCAACTATAGTTTAAGCCAACTTTTACTTGCTTGGATGCGCTAATGTTTACTATTAAACACCTGCTTTTAATTGTTGTTGTACTTTTTACGCAATGTATAAGTGCAGCACAACCCTCTGTTTTACTGGCTAAAGTATATAACGAAACTAAACATTACGATGTAAGTAAGTATTTAGTCAGTGAAAAATATGATGGCGTAAGAGCTATATGGACCGGCACGCAGTTTGTTACTCGCAAGGGCAATATTATCAATGCGCCGAGTTGGTTTACAGCGCCATTGCCAAATGTATGGCTTGATGGTGAGCTATGGACCAAGCGTGAGCACTTTTCTGCGCTTAGTGGCATAGTAAGAACTAAAAAACCTAATAATCATGATTGGCAAACTATTACTTATAAAATATTTGATATGCCAGATGAAAATCTGCCTTTTAGCACTCGTTATAAAAACTATAATGAGCTTATTACTAGCCTAAACTCGCCGCATATTAGCGTTGTAGTTCAATATAGCTTTACTAATAATGAGCAGCTCACAGAGTATTTTGAAAACATAACTAAGCAGGGTGGCGAGGGCGTAATGCTTCATTTGGCCAGTGCTAAGCACAGCAATGGTCGAAGCAGTGCATTACTAAAATTAAAACCTTATTTAGATGCAGAAGCGGTTGTGATTGCGCATTTACCAGGTAAAGGAAAATACCAAGGTATGTTAGGGGCATTAAGGGTAAAAACAGCACAAGGGCAGGTGTTTTCTATTGGTACTGGGTTTAGTGATGCAGAGCGCTCCACGGCGCCTGAGATAGGTAGCACTGTAACGTACCGATTTCATGGATTAACAAAAAACGGTTTACCGCGTTTTGCTAGTTTTTTACGAGTAAGAGATAGTTTATAACATTTATAATTTTTACAAAGTGTGCTAAATTGCGCGGCCTTTTTGGTAATGTGTGGTGAAGTATGTTTGTAGGTTTTGATTACGGTAGTTCTAATTGTGCTATGGGTGTAATGAGCGAGGGTAATGTTCAATTAGTACCGCTAGAGCAAGGAAAACATTACTTACCGTCTACACTTTACACTCATCACAGTGCCTTGGTTGTTGACTTTGTTGCTAAGCATTTACATGGCACAGCCCATGAGCATGACTTTTTAACACAGCGCCAAGCATTATTAAATACCTTACCTCGTATTAAGTCAGACCTTGATTTACAGCCTTCAGATGAAACCCTATTTATTGGTCGTGAAGCGATTAGCGAGTACGTGCAGTTCCCTGAAGAAGGCTACTTTGTTAAGTCCCCTAAATCATTTTTTGGCGCAACAGGTTTAAAGCAAGGTCAAATTAACTTTTTTGAAGATATCGCAACCGCGATGATCTTAAAAATTAAGCAACGCGCTGAGCTCTCTTTAGGTAAAACACTTACACAAACAGTGATTGGTCGCCCAGTAAACTTCCAAGCTGTGGGTGGTGAGCAATCAAATCAACAAGCGGTCGGTATTTTAGAACGCGCTGCTAAACGGGCTGGTTTTAAAGATGTAGAGTTTTTATATGAGCCACTTGCTGCGGGTATCGATTACGAGAGTGATTTAACTCAGGATCAAAAAGTACTCGTTATTGATATTGGTGGTGGTACAAGTGACTGCTCGTTTGTACAAATGGGCCCGAGTTTTAGAGGAAATAGCCAGCGCGATGGCGATTTTTTATCTCACAGTGGTAAACGTGTTGGCGGAAACGATTTAGATATTGCTTTGAGCTTTCATGGTTTAATGCCGTTATTGGGTTTAGGCAGTACGTTTAAATCAGGTCTACCTTTGCCTAATCAAGCGTTTTGGCAAGCGTGTAAAATTAACGATGTAAACTTACAAAGCCAATTCTATAGTGAAAGCCATACCCGAGAGCTAAATGCACAATTACGTGATGTAAGTGCACCTGATCTTTATAAGCGTTTAATACATTTACAGCAAAACAAGCAAGGTCATCAGTTAGTACAACAAGGTGAAGCGGCTAAAATAGCACTTTCATCAGCTAGTGCGTTTGATTGTGATTTAAGCTTTTTAGATAGTGGGCTGAATAAAAATGTATCGGTAAGCGATTTAGCTGTTGCCGTTGAGAGTAGTATTAGCCAAATAGTTACTTTAGCAAAACAAGCAATCAGCGACGCTGCGACCACGCCAGACATTATTTACTTAACAGGCGGTAGTGCACAGTCACCATTGATTAAAGCGGCTTTAAGTGAGCACTTAGGTAATATAAAAATGGTTAACGGGGACCACTTTGGTAGTGTAACTGCTGGCCTGACTAAATGGGCCAGCATGCTTTATAAATAACCTAGATTACAATTGAGGTTTAAAGATCTATTTGTCGGGTTGCGAGGTATTTTTCGTAATCTGGCAATGTACGTTCAAGCTCTACATCCATAAGCGGTGAGCTTAATAACATATCTGCACTCACTTCATTACACGCCACCGGAATATTCCAAACAGCGGCTAAACGCAGCAGTGCTTTAACATCAGGGTCATGAGGCTGTGATGCTAATGGGTCCCAAAAAAATATTAAAACATGTATCTCATGTTCAGCTATTTTAGCGCCAAGTTGTTGATCGCCGCCCATAGGACCACTTAAAAGCTGAACTACATCAAGTCCCGTGGTTTTTTGAATTAAATGCCCGGTAGTACCTGTGCCATATAAAGTGTGCTTACTTAGTATTTCTTTGTGCTTTTCACACCATAATTTTAATGCTGCTTTTTTACCGTCGTGGGCAACTAAAGCAATATTTTTTTGTGCGGGAAGAGATTGTGTTTTTTGTTCCATGCTGATTCTTTTTTATTAGTTAGCTTAAACTCTGGGTAATAAATCTCTTAACCAAAGTGCAGGTTAGTTAAAATAATAGATTGATAGCAAGGGCTATAAATACAATGCCGGTGATCCTATCAATCCAAAGTTGGCTATTTGGGTTACGTCTAAAAAACTGTGCAATTTTGTCGCCAAAATAAATATACGTGCAGTCAATCGGAAAAGCAAAAATAGGGTAAAGCAAGCCAAAAAAAGCGAGTTGAAAAGTAGCAGATGAAAGCGTTGGATCTACAAATTGCGGAATAAATGCAATAAAAAACAGCGCCACTTTAGGGTTTAGCACTTCAGTCATCATGGCTTGAAACATGACATTACTTTTTTTACTGGTACTTATATGCGGTTTATCGGTTTGCTTGCCTTCAGATATAGGCTCTGGCTGCTTTAGCGTGCCTTTAATCATCATAAACCCCAAATAACATAAGTATGCTGCGCCTGCATATTGCACTGCGGCATAGGCACTTGGGGAAGCTTTTAGGACTGCGCTTAGGCCTACAACAGCAAATAGAGTATGAATAACCCCACCTAATGCAAAACCAAAAGCACTTTGCATACCGGCGCTTCGACCATTAGCAAATGTTTGTGCCATCAAAAATGCATTTGATGGCCCAGGTGCTACAGCCATTAAAAAGCTGGCTAATAAAAACGAGACTAAAAAATCAGGATTGATCATTGAGCGCTTTTAGTTGGGTGTAAAGTATGAGCTTTTTTGCTCATTAAAATAAGCCAAAGCGGAACTAGCAATAATAAGTGAAAAGCAATTAACCACGGTGTACTTAACCCTAAATATTGGGTTAAAACAACGAGTATACTCGCGCCACTCATTTGCATAGCACCAAGTAATGCCGAGGCTGTGCCTGCTTGTTTAGGAAAGCTCGACAGAGCCATACCTGCAGCTGAGCCTAAACTTAGAGCAAAGCCTAATGCTGCAATTAAGATAGGTAACATAAGCGCAAATGCCGTTTCTATACTGCTAAGGGCTAGCATTAAAACGCCTGAAAAAACCAGTACACTCACACCGACACGCAAAGCACGTTGGCTATTTCGTTTAATGTACGTTGGTAAAATAAAACTAGCGACAATACTTATTACGGCATTTAACGTAAACCAAAAAGTAAAGTCGGCTACAGTGCCGCCTAAATGCGTAATAAGCCAGCCTGGAGCTAGCGTCACATAAACTAATATTGCCGACATTGAGACCATGCAAATTAGGCTATTAAACAAAAATACCGGTGTTTTTATAATAGGTGTAAAGCGACGTAAATCTAAAATATGCCCCTGATAATGGCTATCAGCAGGACGAGTTTCTCTAAAAAAGAATAGCGTAACAACAAGCCCTACAATGGCAAACGCGGTTAAAAACATAAAGTTCATACGCCAGCCAAATTGTACGGTAAGCCAAGCTCCTAAAATAGGTGCCATTGCCGGAATAAAGCACACAATCCCGTTAAGGTAAGTGATCATTTGTCCACTTCGTTCGCTCCCATATTTGTCACGTACTATCGCAAATGCGACAACAAATGTGGCACAGGCTCCAAAACCTTGAAGGGCACGTGCAATCATCAATACTTCAAAAGAAGGCGAGTAATAGGCAAGTAATGCTGAGCCTGCATATAAACTTATACCCACTATAGCCACTGGCTTTCGGCCAAACCTATCGGCCAAAGGCCCCGCAATTAATTGGCCTAAACCTACTGTTAGCATAAAAATAGCAACGGTTTGCTGAACTTGTTGTTCTGTAACTGCAAATTGTTCTGCAATAGTAGGAAAAGCGGGTAAGTAAATATCGATTGCCATAGGGCAAAATATAACGAGTAACGCTAGGATAAGTAACAAAGTCATATTAGGTTTAGCGGGCTGTGTTTGCATTGAGTCTCCTTTTGCCGAGTATTTTAGGTGGGCACTCGTAAAAAAGAAAGGGCTTATGACCCCTGCATAGGTTGTCATTTTTATTTTTTGATTGGATTAAGCTAAAAAGGCAGTGTAAATGCACTTTTTAAAACTGGTCTGATGTGTTAATTTGAAAAAAGTAACTGTTGATGGAAAATAATAATGAGTAATAAATCTGCACTTGTACAAACATGGCATAAATTTAAGCGCCTACCTTTTGGGAATTGGCTTTTTACTAAAGCTGTTTGCTTTAAAGCGCCATATTTTGGTTCAATGAAACCTTACGTGCTCGACCTTCGAGAAGGGCATTGTAGTGCGTTGGTTAAAAATCGTCGCAGCGTTCATAATCATATTGGAACTATTCATGCTATTGCGCAGTGTAACTTAGCTGAATTGTGTGCAGGTGTAATGGTTGATGCAACAGTGCCAGTTAAAACGCATCGTTGGATCCCAAAAGGCATGACAGTTAGGTATTTGGCTAAAGTAGATACAGATGTAAGAGCAGTCGCTGAAATTGATTTACCGCATAAGTGGATTGATAAAGAAGACTTAGTAGTACCGGTTAAACTGTATAATACCCGCAATGAGCTTGTTTTCACTGCAGATATTACAATGTATATTACTGAAAAAAGGTAGCTTACGTTAAGCTGATTCTACTTAGTTTTTATCAGCGGCTTGTTTATTTACAAACGATAAGTCGCTGCCATCTTCCTTCAACAATGCTTTAACTTCTTTTGCGGGTTTAAGCTCTTTCGAAATTAGTTCAGGCTCTTCTTTTTCAAAGCGTTGCTTTAAACTGCCTTCAATTACTGCACCTGCATCAATACTCAATGTATCGTGAAACACATCGCCATGAACATGAGCGCCACTTTGTACCTTTACTTCACTAGCATTAATTGACCCAATAACTTTGCCTTTAACAATAACGCTTTTAGCTTCAACAATACCTTCAACAACACCCGTTGAGCCAATAACTAAATGCTCCACTTTTATATCGCCATCAATACGGCCATCAAGCTGTACTTCACCTTGGCTAACTAAAGTGCCTGTAAGGCGTACGTCTTCAGAAATAATAGACGGCGTGTGATTCACTCTTTTTAAATTAGAGCTAACTGTTTTTTGTTTTTTTCTACCAAACACGAGAAAGCGCCTTTGTTATTTTTAGAGGATTGACTTGTTTATCATTAAGTAATACTTCGTAGTGTAAATGAGTACCTGTACTTCTGCCGGTACTGCCCATTAGGCCGATTACATCATGTTTAGTGATTGATTGACCTTTCTTTACTTTAATTTTATTTAAGTGTCCAAATCGAGTTACTAAGCCATTTTTATGTTCAAGCTCAATAAAGTTACCATAACCACCATTACGACCGGCACGAAGCACTACAGCGTCTGCTGGGGCAAATATCTCGGTTTTATGCCAACCTGCTAAATCAATCCCTTTATGAAAAGCATGATTACTATTCATAGGATCTTTTCTAAGGCCAAAATTACTCGAAATATAGTATTTAGCTTTAGCTAAAGGCAGGGTGTTTGGTAGCTCAGTTAAAAAGTTTTCTAAATTATTTAATATTAATAACTTATCAACGATGGCTAAAAAGTGGCTTGGAATTTTTGTTTCGTTAAATGTATCAAGTGGGCCACCTTGTGCGGTTGTTTGGGCGCTTAATATTAGGTGTTGCTCAAGCGCAGACTCAATTCCTGCGCCTTTGACCATAGCTAAAATGGCTTGGTGACGTTCACTAATTTGGTTATCTAAATAGGTAAAGCTTTGCTCATAATGATTATTTAAGTTGGCCACTCTTGTTGCGAATGTAATTGGAGCGATTAACTGCGCTTGTTTACCTTTTTGATTTTCATCGACTAATGGCTCATGAAACTCATTGCCATTTTCATTGATTGGTACGTCAAGTTCTGTATCAAGCTTAATGACATCTTTGCTAATTGAAGCGGGAAGGGATTCTATCATGCTTTGCAGTAGTGCCTGCTTTTGCTCAAGTATCGCAAGTTGTTCTAGCTGCGTTGCTTGAAGAGCTTGCTGTTCACTGACTTTTTGTTGCCAAAGTGTTTGCTCGTTTATTTGACTTTGTTCTATGTCAGAAATTTTATTTGTTTGTGTGTAAACACGAAAGCTAGAAATACTCAGCCAAGTGAAAGTGACTAAAATAAGCAATGCTACAAGAAGTTGAAACCAAGGTGCTAAAACAACGTGCTTAACTTCGCCATTTTGACGAATAAGTAGCTGTCGGGCTGGGAAAAATTTATGATAAAAAGACTTTATAAATACTGACATGGCATATAAACACTGGCTATTAACCGAATTAAGATAGCAATTTGAGTTAAAAAAGCTAGAAAAAAATTGTAACTGTTCAAAAATTAATAAAAAAGGGCTGCTTTTCACAAGCGGCCCTTTTGTATTTAATTTATGGAAATGTATTACTTTGTAGGTAGTACAGTGCTCTCTACTGAGCCAAAACCTATACGTACATAACCTTCTTTTTCACACCAGCCACGCATAATAACGTTATCGCCATCTTCTAAAAAGCTACGTTGTTCGCCATTGCTTAACGTAATTTTTTCTTTACCGCCACGAGATAGTTCAAGTAAAGAACCCGCTTCTTCGTGCGTTGGACCAGACTGAGTGCCCGAACCTAACATGTCACCTGGCATAAAGTTACAGCCATTTACTGTGTGGTGAGTAACCATTTGTGCCACAGTCCAGTAAGAGTGCTTAAAGCTAGATGTTGATACACGCGTTGGGTTATGGCCTTCGCTACGCATTTTTTGCGTTTGAATTTTAACATCCATTTGAATATCAAAAGCACCTTGGTCGCGATTCGCTTTTGATTCTAAATAGTCCATAGGCTGCGGATCGTTTTCATCACGCGTCCAGCTTGTTCTATAAGGCGCTAGCGCTTCGGTTGTAACAATCCAAGGCGATACAGTTGAAGCAAAGTTTTTAGCTAAAAATGGACCAAGCGGTTGGTATTCCCACGCTTGCAAGTCACGTGCTGACCAATCGTTAAATACACAAAAGCCAAATACGTGGTTTTCAGCATTTTCAATCGCGATTGCATCGCCCAGTGCATTGCCTTTACCTAAGTAAATACCCAGCTCTAGTTCGTAATCAAGGCGCTTACAAGGACCGAATGATGGCACTTCTGCATCAGGCGCTTTAGTTTGGCCTTTAGGGCGATGAAATGTTTGACCTGATACGTCAATAGATGAAGAACGACCATGATAACCAATAGGTACCCATTTATAGTTAGGTAGTAATGGGTTATCAGGGCGAAACAAACTACCCACAGCAGTAGCATGATAAATAGAAGTGTAAAAGTCGGTGTAATCGCCGATACGACAAGGCAAAGAAAACTCTATATCAGATTGTGCTACAAGCGTATCGCTAAGCGCTTGTTGGTGCTCAGAGCCTGCTCGTAGTGCTTTTGAAAGCGCTAAACGCAGTGCTGACCAATACTGCCCCCCTAAACCCATAAATGTATTTAGAGTTGCTTCACTTGCTGCATCAGCGGCTGTTTTTGCGTCATCTTTTAAAACGTTTAATTTGCTCAGTTTTGCTAAATCAATTACTTGGTCGCCAATTGCAACACCACCACGAAAGGCCTCATCAGACCCTTTACGACGAAACTCTGCAAACGGTAAGTTTTGAATAGGGAAGTCACAATTATCAACATTAGCTGACTCTACCCAGCTGGTTAAATTAATATCATGGGTTTCGTTAATTAGGCTCATTACATTTCCTTTGGATTTTACTGTATGGCGACAAGGTATAGTTTATTTAATCATACTTGTACTCAGCGCAATACTTTTTAAATATTAAAACGACAAAAAGCAGCGAAGTTCGCTGCTTTTAATTTACTCAAATATTTTATAAAACGCCGCGACGCTCTTGGTCGCGTTCGATTGATTCAAATAATGCTTGGAAGTTACCTTCACCAAAGCCACCATCATCAACGCGTTGGATCATTTCTATAAAGATTGGACCGAATAAGTTTTTAGAGAAAATTTGTAATAAATAACAATTTTCACTTTGGCTATCTACGAGTATCTGGTGCTTACGAATTTTTTCTTTATCTTCAGCTACCCAAGGTACTCGGTCAAAAATAGTATCGTAGTACTCTGGGATAATATCGAGCGTTGCAATTGTTGATTTATCAAGCTTATCAAGAGAACTTACTAGGTCATCTGTTAAAAACGCTAAATGTTGAACGCCTGGGCCGTTGTACTCACCAAGGTATTCATCAATTTGGTTGTTATCGTTACCTTTACCTTCGTTTATTGGAATAGAGAAGGTGCCACAAGGTGATTTTAGTGCATACGAAATAAGCGCTGTTTTTTGACCTTTAATGTCAAAGTAGCGTACTTCTGTAAAACCAAATACGTCTTTATAAAAGTTAGCCCATTTTTCCATGGTGCCTTTATAAACGTTATTGGTTAAATGATCGATTCGGATAAAGCCTTTATCTTCTACAACATTTTGCGTTTCTAAATCTTCAAAATCACTTTCGTAAATAGTGCCTTTGTCGCCAAAATTTTCAATAAAGTAAATTAGGCTGTCGCCAATGCCATAAATTGCAGGGTAAGGCATGTTTTTATGTGTTGAATCAGTAGCTGGTTTTGCACCACGCTCTACTGCAGTTTCAAATGCTTTTTGCGCATTCTCAACACGCCAACCCATTGAACAAATAGCAGGACCATGGCTTTTAGCAAATTCTGCAGAAAAACCTTCACGCTCGTTATTCAGTAAAAAATGAATATCGTTTTGGTTGTAATAAACAATGTCTTTACCTTTGAATTTTTTAAGCTTAGAGAAGCCAAAATCAGTAAATACTTTATCCATATAATCAGCATCAGGTGTTGCGTACTCGGTAAATTCAATACCGACTAAACCTAAATAGTTATTTACTTCACTCATTATTATTACTCCCGCAATTAAGCACTGCGATTATGTGTTGTTGTCATATTGCAGTAGATAATCAACCAGATTTTTGATTTGGGGAAGGGGGAGACACTATTTAGTGTGTAGTGTATGTGTAAATTTTATAGGACGGTTATTATAAAGTTACGTGTTTGTAATACAGTTAAATAAAATGAAGTTATACGCCATAGGATTGAATAGTGGTTTTCATTCTTAATATGTTGTTTTTAAATAACAAAAAGGAGGGTTCACCTGCGTGAAGCCTCCTTTTAGAATGAACAAGCAAAAGCTTAGTTGTATTTAATTATTTACACTTTTAGAGTTGCTACCAAAGAACTTGTTACGTTGCTCAATCCATTGGTTTGTTTTTATCGCTGGCGCAGCTTGATAGTGACGTTCAATCGTTTGATTTAACACTCGCGTCGGTTGCTCAAAGGACAACTTTTGTTGTGCGCCGCCCATACTTTTAATTTCACCGCGAGTCATAGCACGACCAGCATAGAGTAATGCATTTAAGTAACCAGGTCGGGTTTCGTAGTTGTTATCTGTAAATAACAGGATTGTTTTATCAAGTGCCCATCGACGGTTTATCTCACCTTCTTCTTTAACACCTTCGAGTTCACCATCTACGTATATTTCAAATACGCCATTTGTTGGTGCGGCATAAAATACAAAGGCAATACGATGCCAGTTACCTGGTTCAGTATCGCCAAAGTATCCACTATTGCTGGTTGCTTCACCGTACCCACCGTCTGGGCTTGCGAATATATCTGCGTCATCTGTATCGTAGTTTTCGGTATCGGCTTGGATTATTGCGCGGTAAATGTCGTTTGTTTCCAATGGCCAGTTTATATCCATAACTATTGTGTAGTCAGACACTAACCCGTCATCTTTAAAATCACCATTTGCAGCTGTGTTTAACGTAATTAATAGGCCTTCTGTTGGGGAGTGACGAGTAAAAGCCATTACACCAGAAGGACCATCAGTTAAATCGGCAATATTAAGATCAGTGGTTGTCTCATAGCGTGTATCTTCTGGGCCCCAACCGTCATTTTCTGGGTCAAAGTAGCTTAAAACAGATGGGCCTGAGTCTGGAGTTAGTGGGTTTGTTGGATCGTCAAAGTTCCAAGTTGTTATATTTGCAACATCTTGGCAAGCATTAAGCTGTGTGTCTGTATCAAGGTGAAGACATTGAGTTGTTCTAAAGCGCGCGTATTGATCAAGTAGCCACCATGCTTCGGCAATTGGCTTTAGATCATTAAAAGTAACACTGCTAAAAAATAAATCTGGATTAAGTGCCGGACCTTTAAATAAAGCGACATTATAATTTGTCGTTACTTGAATATCTTCTGGCTTTAACACAAACCAATCGGGTTGGCTGGCAATCATTGTGTTTAAATCAGTGCCTGTAACGGTTACTTGATACAGTGAATTAAAGCCAGGTGTGTTTGAAGGCTGTCTTTCAACATAAAATGCTTTGTGAAAATCTTCTTGTGTAACAGTGCCTGGCGTCCATCTTTTTTGTACAAGTTCAGGGTTAAGCAGCGCTGCGTTAATTGAGCTTGAATGTTTAGTTGCAAGTGCAGTAATACCCGCAACTTCAAAATCACTCGGATAGTTTTCTGAAATGGCAATTTCTGTATCAGCATCGGGTGCATATCGGCCCATTATTTCATCGATGGCTAGCTTGGTTTCTTCGTCAGGTTCTATAGATGTTCGCGTATCTACATGTTGATAATCGTAACGACTTAGTGCTTTATCTGCAGTATTAAATACTAAATTTAAATCGGTGACTCCACGAGCATAAAATTCTGGTTGAATGACTAAAGCATTATTTTCAAGCTCTATAAAGTCTTCACCACCATGAGTATGCCCACCAAGCACTAAATCTATACCGGGCACATTGGTTGCTATCTCAACGTCAGTTCCTTTACCTAAGTGGCTTAGCATTATCATGTAATCAACATCACCGTTGTATTGGCTTACAATACTTTGTGCGATTTGTTGCCACTTCCAACTCATTTTAAATTGTTTTATAAAGTCAGGAATAGGGTCATCTTCAATTGGCTCGTCAAGTTCATCCCATGGTACTGACGTCATCCCAAACACACCCAATGTTATGCAGCCAACCTGTACTTTAGCAAAGTCCACACCGCCAAAGCTCTTATTTTGCTCTCCCTCAAAGCGGGTATTACTTGCAAGTACAATGGCATTATCGTCTTGTGAAAACTCAAGTAGCTTTTCAGGACCCCATGCATAGTCATGATTCCCTAAAACACGTAAATCAAAAGCCATTAGCTTTACGGTTTCATCAGAGGCTAAGCCTTGTGATATTTGCTCTGCAACGGTCCCTTTTTCGTAATCATCGCCACCATCGGTAAATAATGTATGCGAAGATTCGCTTAGCGCTTTTTTATAATAAGCTTTAATGCGGCTAAAATATTGTTCCTGATACCCAAAGCGAGCATGCATGTCGGCAACGTGAACAAATCGTATAGATTGCTCTGTTGCATTTGCATCACATGTAGGGCCAATATCAGAAAATGCGACAGTACGTTGCATTTCTATTGCATAGCTACCTAGTTGGTCTACTTGTGCGCTAACAAAGCCTTGCGATACCGTTGAATTAGTAATACTTGACCAAGAATTGCCGCTCAAACGAGCAATAGTTAATTGGCCTCCTAATACATAGTCGTCAGGTATTTTTATGGTGATTGTCATTGGGCTAGAAAGTTGAAGTGTATTCGGGGTAAGCGTATGTATATCTGAAATGATATTTTTTGCTTGATTATTCTCATCAAGGACTAATTTTTCGTAGGTTATTTCAGTATCGCTAGCCACTATTTCCCCAGGGGCATTGATAGTAAAGTTACCTTCATCTAATGACGTTTGTAAGCCATTAGCATTGGTAATAATTAAGCCACTAGGCTCAGGCTCTACAGGATCATTTGGATTTACTGTAATTTGATCTTCGGCCCCACCACAGGCAGATAAAAAAATAAGGAGAAATGCTATTAGAGTGGCACGTAATAATGTTAATGAATGCATATACTGCTGTCCCTGAGTCTATTCAATAATCAATCAGGACATAATATCAGTTAACGAGAGTGGGGCAAAGTTGAATAAAAAATTCCCCCATAGACGCTATGGAGGAATGTATCGGTTATGTTGTTATATTAAAAATAAACAACAATTAAGAGACTTTCTCTTCTAACCCTTGTTTTTCCCATACTTTAGCTTTAAAGGTCATTAGTACTAAAACAACACCAACACCAATGCTAAATAATGCAATTTGTAAGTATAAGTTAGGGATTTCATCAACATTGTTCGGATCGAAATTACCAGCAAGTAAACCCGCAATAATATTACCAATCGAGTAAGTTAATACAAATACACCCATCATTTGACCAGTGTAACGTTTAGGCGATAACTTACTTACAGCACTTAATGCTACAGGGCTTAAACAAAGCTCACCCACTGTATGTAAAAAGTACGTAGTAACAAGCCAGTAAGGCGCTACTTTTAAGCCTTCAGCTGCGTAATGAGCCGCCATAAACATAACTAAAAAGCCTGATGCCATGATAATTAAACCAATTGCACACTTAACGCTATAGCTAGGTGATACTAAGCTTTTAGATAAGTTAATCCAAAGCGCTGCAAAAAATGGCGATAAAGCAATAATAAACAGTGAGTTTAATGATTGAAACCACGTTGTAGGGATTTCAAAAGTACCAATAAGGCGGTCAGTATAATCGCGAGCAAATAGGTTTAATGAAGAACCAGCTTGTTCAAAGCCAGACCAAAAACATGCAGATGCAATACAGACTAAAAATAGTGCCCACATTCTTTGTTTTTCGGCATCTGTTAATTTACCTGTAAAGTAAATAACACCAAAATAAACAAAAAAGATAATAGTAAATACAACAGCTACGTACCCTGCAACCACTGTTGGATTGATTACAATTGCGCCGGTCATTGCAGCCGTAGTAACTGCAGCCGCTGCAATTACAAACGCAGCAATACCAACCCATGCGCGAGAAGTGCCTTTAGGACCTAATGGATTTGCTGGTAAAGCGCTATGCTCTGGTAAGTTATTAAGTGAGCGCTTATATTGCACCAAACCAATAGCCATACCAACAGCTGCTGCACCAAACGCCCAGTGCCAACCTACGTTTTCCATAAAGTAACCACAAACGTAGTAACCAATTAAAGAACCTAAGTTAATACCCATGTAGTAAATAGCGTAACCGCCATCACGACGCTCATCAGCATCACTGTATAGTTGGCCTACCATTGCGCTGATATTTGGTTTTAGCAAACCAGTACCTGTCGCTACAAATATCAAGCCAATGAAGAAAGAATAATCATGTGGAATAGCCAAAATGATATGACCAATCATAATGATTATACCGCCATACCATACTGCTTTTTGACCACCAAACAATCTATCTGCTAGCCAGCCACCTGGTAAACCTAAAAAGTATACCGCACCTGTGTATAAACCATAAATTGCAGCAGCTGAGGCAACAGTAAAGGCTAAACCTTCTTCTTGTAAGCTTGCTGTCATGAATAATACGAGCATAGCTCGCATACCGTAATAACTCATTCGTTCCCACATTTCAGTGAAGAACAATGTTGAAAGTCCTTTAGGGTGGCCAAACCAGCCACTATCTGGAGCTGAACTCATATTTACTTCCTAACTTTAAGTATTGTTATGATGGCCTTATAATTTTTTGCTTTAGCTATTTTAGAATTTGTAATCACTAAAATGCTCGACCATCAGTATATTATTTGTAGCTAAGATAATGATTTGCTATATGGCAGTAACACCACAAGGTAAGAGACACACCCTTATCCTAGTTACAATTGCGCTCAAGTATACATATACCTTAGTGCTAGGGGAAGTGTTCGCGGTGTATCACCTTATGCCAAGTTAAAACTCAGCATAAGGAACAATAGGGGTGCCTGGAAACTCAAGTGTTCCGTACACAGGATTAAAGTAGTAACGTATATAAAGCTGACCAAAATTTGGTTCGTAAAAGTCAGAACGATCGATGGCTAAGTAACCACCAAAGAACCAATTCGGCGTTATTCTATACTCAAAACTACCTTCAAGATTATATGAAACACCAGAACTTGTTTCACCTTCAAATACAGGATCAACACCTGTTATTGACTCTCTATCATATGCAGCTATTTGCAAATCGCCATCATTAGGGAAGAAATCAATAGATTGAGTTTTTGTTTGCGAGTACGAAACACCTGTTTTTAATCGATAAACAAAATCATCGCCCCAACGCGCGTCATAAGTGAGTGGCACAGATAAACCTACATAGTTTTGTGGGCTGTAATAACCACCATGGCCCCATGTTTCTTCACTTAAATTATACTTGTATGCCCAATGTAATAAGCTAGCGCCTGCGGTAAATTCACGCTCTTGATTGCTAATTACACGGTAATAAGTACCGCCCATCATACGATAGCGTTGGTTGTCTTTTACATTTTGGCCTTTATATAGGGTAAAGTCGGCGCTTGACCAAAAACCCCATTTTCCGCCTAAGTCGTGTGATACATTAGCCGTTAGGCCTGTAGAGCGTACACCACCCCAAACTTCACCTGTTTTTACATCTTTAAGACCTGCATAAGAAAGTACCGAACTTGTAACTGGGCGTTTTTCAAGTTCTAGGCTGTATCCAAAATCGCCAAAACTGTCTGCGTAATTTACACCCCATACAATATCTTCAATTAAAAAGCCAAGTGGAGTTGTACCTACATCTACACGCCAGTTTTCGTTTTGCCAACCAATACCTACATCTACACCACTTTCCTCAGGTGTCACTTCATCGATTGAACAAGTGAAAATACATAAAGCACCTTGTCCATAGCGGCTGCCAGCAAATTGCTCATCAAAGCGCGTTGTTTGTGCGCTAATAGTAGTTGGGTCTACTTTAATAAACCCTTGGCCTTGCCAAAGCGGAAAGTAAGCTTCAATCGGGACTAAGCCCGCACCAAGTGTTGCTTCGCTTTCGGTGCTTGTTTGCCCACTAAAGTTAACACCAATAGCAATGTATGCTTGGTTTTTGTTTTGCTCGTTTATTAGCTCTCTTTTAGCACCGTTTACATACCATTCATCGTTTTCGTCTATTTTTGAAAGCGCTCCGTAAAGCTCTTTTTCATTTAATGTACGATTAGGAAATAGGGTTTGCGCGTACCAAGATTGTGCTTGTTCGGTTTCGTTGAATTTGCTGGCTACTTGAGCGCCTAGATAACGTAATTCTTGATCGTTGGGTGACTTTTCAACAAGTTGCTTAGCTAAATAAAGTGCATCCCCTGAGTAATTAAACTCATTGAGAGATGACATGATTTGGCGTTGCAAATAACCTTCTTGCGATGTGGTTTGCGTAATCGCTTTTTGCGTAACTTCTTTTGCTTGAAAGTCGTCCCCAAGTTCTATGTATGCATTAGCAATAGCGAGTAGTGCTTGAGGCTCTATGGTTTGTTTATTTTGCACTTTTTGCTGATACAAAATAACGGCCGCTTCGCGCTGTTCAAGTGCTAAATTTGCATTAATAAGGGCAGTAGTTGTTGCTGGAGTATTTTTATATTTTTGATCCAGCTGGTTAAGCTTAGCGATTAAATCACTACCATTGTAATACTGAGTAATATAGCTATTTTGTAGTTGTACATATTGAGTTGTTTCGTTTTCAGTTGCGCTCTCTGGTAATACGTACTTTTCAAACCATTGCTTCGTTTTATTTTCATCACCTTGCTCTAAAAGCCACTCACCATAAAGTGTATGCCAATAAGCAGAAAGAGAAGGCTCAGCTTCCAGTGCTTTGTTTATAAGTTTTATAGCGTGTTTTTTTTCATTAATTCGATACCAGCTTCGCGATAACTCTGCCTGCATAGCGGGTGTTAAATTTTGTGCCTCTAGGTTGCTTAAATGATAGATTGCAGTGGCTTTATCTTTAGCATCAAGGTGGCGCTCACTTTGTGTTAAAGACTCATTAAGTTGCAGCTGCTGTTCAAGCGCAATAATGTCTTTATCTCTGGATTTAAATGGAATGTACTGCAATGTTTTAATAGCACCTTGATAATCATCAAGGGATCGTAAAAAAAGCGCGTGGCTGTAACGAATCTGAGGGTTTAACGGAAATTGCCACAGCACATTATTAAATAAAGCGCGGGCCTCTTCTGTCAGCCCCTTTTGTTGGTATATAAAGGCTAAATCGTAGTATAACCAAGGCTGTTCTGGCGCTATTTCAATAGCGTCTTTTAATACTTTTTCGGCTTGCTCTAAATCTCCCGACTGTGCAAACGTATTTGCCTTTGCGCGGTACTGACTACTTAAAGATACAGAATAAGATTCTTTAATTAGTTTCTTTTGATTAAACGATAAGCTGTTATAAAAAGAGGTTAGGGCTTTTTCATTTTGCTCTAATTCAGCTATTTCAAGTAGGCCTATTAAAGCGCTGCTATTAAGTGGATCACTTCTTAAAACAATTTGATATGTAAGCGCAGCCTGTGAATATTGCCCTTGAGCAAATTGTAATAAACCTTTGTTATATATTACTGTATTAGTTTCTTGTTCTAAGGTGGATGCTAAATCAAGCTTAAGCTTAGCCGTTTTAAATTCTTTATTATTAATGGCATTTTTAGCTTCGCGTATATAAAGCCAAAGCTTAGCTGTTTTTGCTAATTCTTGTAGTGTTTCACGTTCAGCGAACTCAGTTGTGTACTTTTGTGCACGAGTAAAATATTGATACGACTTTTGGTTTTCACCAAGGCGTAAATAGAGTGTGCCAAGGCTTCGCATTATAGCGCCGTCTTGCGGTCGGCCTCTTAAAGCTTTTAAAAGTAAAGGCTCTGCGGCAGCAAGTTTATTTTTCTCAAGTAATTTATCGCCTCTTACCCAAAGTTGATAGGCGGGGTCGGCAAGAAGTGTTTGACGTTTTTTATAATCTTTTAGAAAATCTTGGTATTGTAATTCACCTTTACTACTAAAAGGATAAAGAGTGAAATAGCGCTGATACTGCTTAACTGTATCATCCGTTAAGGGCATTTCTAGCAAAGCACTAAGCCAAATATATTCTACTTCATTAATAAAAGTAGGGCCTGCGCCATATTTACTTAAAATATCAATCGCTTTTTTATCTGTCAGATTACGTCTAAGTAGGTGACGGGCATAAGCAATTTCTATCTGCGCAATACTTGGGTAGCTTTGAGCTAATTTATTATAGCCTTTTTTAACACTTTCCCATTGGGAGCTATCTTGTCCATACCAGCTTAAATGCTCAAGCTCGTAATCTAATGTAGGATAGACGTTTTTAAAAATATTATTATAGATTTCGCGAGCTTGTTCATAACGACCCGCGCGAGCCAATAATTTAGCTTGCTGAATTGAAGATTTGTCTTTTCCTTCAGTACGAGAAAGGACTTTTAGCTTTTCAACGCACGGAGCCTGTTTGGTAAGCCCATTATCTATTTTACTTAGTAATTGGTTGGCTTTCGCTGATTCGCCATTGGCAAAATCATAACGCGCTACTGCGCACTGTGTTTCTATGCGGGCAGGGGCAATAGCGACTAGCTTTCGCAAGCTATCTTCAACTAGTTTTTTATTTTGCTGTGCTTCACCAATACCTATTTGGCTTAGTAACCAATCAACAGATTGCGTATCAATATCGTTGACTGTGTTAGCGCTTAATCCAGAGCTAAGCGCTAATGTGCAAGCGAGGGCAAACTTTAACGGCATTCAGTGCTCCATACCGGTTGTAGCGTCCCATCTGCTGTAATTGAAAAACGCTTATTTAAAGCACTTGTACCAAACAAGTTAAGTACGCTGTCGTAATAACGAGTCTGGGTAAATGATTTATCAATCATTAGTTTTTGCTGGATCGCCATTACTGTAGAATTGTCGTTATTAGTCGCTAGTAAAGGTAATAGAGCTGAGTTAAAGCCTAGAGGGCCTCTTTTTTCAGATTTTCCTGATTTAGCAAAAGTATTTAAAGGCACGTAACCACGTTTATTAATTGTTTCTATAAAAGGGTTAAATTGCGCTAATAGCTCTTTTTTATAAGGCGCGTTGTCTGCCATCATACTTGCCCATAAATATACTCTAATAGCGTTGTAACTGCCCAAGTCGCTCGTTTTTTTATCGTAATAAAAGCCGTTATTTGCATCAAACATTACCCAGTCAGGGCTAACACCTTGCTTTGCTGTATCTAAAATCAACTTTGCTGAGCCTTCGTGCAGTTGATGCCAAGGCGAGTGTGGATAAAGCTTTTTAAACTGCTGATAAATAAATAACGGTGAGTAGCTTGGGTTTAACTTAAAACGCTCATTATCAAATTCAAAACCAGTAGGGGCGGGTAGTAATGATAAACCTAGGCCCGAAATATAGGCGGTTTCTTCACGCATTATTCGCTTCGCAAGTACGGCTGCTAATATGCTGTAGCGGCGGTCATCCCAAAGAATAGCAGCTTGCGATAAACTGTATGCTATCCATAAGTCAGAATCAGACGCTGGATTTGAATCTAAAATTCCGCCAACATTTTGATTGTTAACACCCCATTGCCATGCCGGTAAACGAGTGCTTAAATCACCCTCTGACAAATGTTCTTGCGTCCAATCCAGGACTAGGTCAAACATTGCTTTGTCATTTGCTACGACAGCAAAAAATAAGGCATAAGATTGGCCTTCAGAGGTTGTGATTTTTTGCTCACTCCCCAAATCAATAACGCGACCATCTTGGCTTATAAAGTTACTTTTAAACGTTTGCCATGCATCCCATGGTTGGCATTGCTCTATTTGTGCATTGGCATTAAAGGTAAATAATGCAATCACGGTAAAAAATACATTAATGAGTGACTTCATTACTTATCTCCTTCAGCTAAGCGCTTGTATGTTAATGCTTGTAATAATCGCCATATAATAAATGAGATCAGCAGTAGTGTTAAAATAGACAAGAGTGCCAGTACAAATGGGTGATCCGATAAATGGAACCAAATTAGGGTATGCACAGGAATGTGACCAACAAAATATTGTTCATCAGTTTTAATTGTCTTAATGCCTTGAGAATTTATGACCGCAGCACTGCCTTTAATTTGCGCAAGAGCTTCTGAACTCATTAACGCATCATCTAGTAGAGTAAAGGCTTTTTGTGATGTTGCACTAAGCGATACAATTGAACGCTCTGAATCAAACGGTGATTGAAAGCCAGTAATAACGGCCATATCACCACTACTTTTTATACTTACTTGGACTTTATCTGTTGTCTGCTCATCGTAAGCACCATTGTATATGGCTTGTTTTATAGCGCGCTGATTATTATCAAGCAGGATATTGGTTTGCGCATCTTCATCTAAGTTATTAGCAATGCTATTAGGTGTTGCGATTACTAAGATGTCTTTATCATCTAAGTTGGCATCTTGATTTAAATGAGCAATGCTTATTCTATGAGCTGGGTAGCCAGTAATAGCACCAAAGTGGCCTGTTAAATTAAACAATACAGATAGTGCTTTAGGTGATGGAACTTCATCTATCAATACTAAAGTTTGTTGTAAGTCTGCGTATTTCGTAAATGGGAATCCGCTGTTTGCAAATACATTTAAATCAGGTAAAGCCATGTAATGATCAAACCCACTTACGTCAATGTTAGAGTTTCCATCAATTACCCCGTACTCGCCACCAGGTGGAGCAACGGCACATTCGCCTTTTTTAAGTACTGCAAATCTAAAGTCAAAATTTAACTCATTTCGGCTGGCAAGATTAATACCGTCTAATGAAAAGTCTTCAGCGCTTTGCGTTGTGTCTGTATTAGCAATTAAAGGCAGCAACGTTTTAGCGGTAGTTAACGATGTGTCTTTTTTATCAAGTAAAAAACCACTTATAAATTCTTGGTTTATTAGCATGTTCAAACGTGAATTTAAGGTTTCGCTCTCTGGCGTATTACGGTATTGCAAAGTAATAGGAATACCTTTTTCACGCCAAGTAAATAAATCAGGTGCAAAACGAACATTTAATTTTATAGGGCCGTTGTTAAGACCCTCAGCTTGTAACTGAGTTGGGTAGTCAATAAGCTCGTCAAAGTGCACGGGACGATCGTTTCTTAGCCATCTCGGCGCATCATAAGCTTTACGCAGTGGGAGTTTGTTAATAGCCTCGATGCTTGCACTTCGGCCAGTCATAATTTTATGACCAAATACAAGACCAGTGACCGCTGTTTTTAAGTCTTTTTCGTCACGCCCCAAAATTAACAGCATTTTATTGTATCTGTGAATAGGGCTTGAAATTAGCTCGACGGTTGGCTTTTCAACATCTGGATAATCTTTTAAAAAATCAGGTTTTGAGTCATTAGTAATAAACACCACACTGTGCTGCTCTGGTGCTTTATTTAAAACTACTGGAAAGTTAGCGCCACGCCAGTCAGCTTGTGCGCCAAACCAACTAGATAAAGTGGCTGCAGCTTCTATTGCTTGTGTATTAGGTGTGCTTGCAAATACAAAAGGTAAGTTTAATTTGTTGTAATCTTTAGCATCAAAAAATGGTTCTGGTAAATATTCAAGGCGGCTATCAATTGCTAACTGTTTTTGATCAAGCGTGATGTGGCTTGATTTGTTTATTTCAGTCCAAATTGAGCGGCTAAAGTAATCTTGGCATCGTAAGTCGTAGTAGCCAACTAGTTCAAAGCGAATTTGGTTGTAGTCTTGAATGTATTTAGCATTTAGGTCTAGGCTATGACTTACCGTATTTTTTACAATACTTAATTGCTCATTAATAGGTAAAACAGTAACTAAGTTATCGTTAAAATAAACTTTTAAATGCGATACATTAGCCAGCAATGAAGGTGAGTTGGTGTACGAAAAGTTAAGCTTTAGATTAGTGCTTAATTTATCAATTCTATTTGTGAAATCGACTCGAGAATTATTATTCACGCCGTCGAGTTTATAGTCGTTAAACCCTAACTTTTCAAAGCTAAGACGTAAACTAGAAACCTGAGCGCTCTCAGGGTAGCCATTTACAAACATAGTTTTGTCGTGCATAGGCTCGATAGCGAGCACTTGATATGCGCTACTAATAAGCAACAATGTTAGAAATGTATTAAGTAACTTTTTAATCATAATTATTATGCACTATCGGTTTTTTTGGAGTAAATGAATTTATGTAAATGACGGTATTAGTCATAAACTTAATTATTGGTTGTAACGCTCTTGGAGCATGAAATAGTAAATTACTAAAGCCCCGTAAACTTGTTTTTTGCACTTCTTTAAAGCTATACGATGGACGGTCATGTCTAAAGTTATTTTGCCAATCTAGCCATGCATCTGCTCTTGAAAAAGTACATTGTATAAAAGCTCTTTGTTTTTCTAGCGATAAATCTTTAAGTGTAAGGCCAATTTGTTTTTTACGGGTATTACATACATAAGTTGTAAACGAAAATTGCTTGTTACCGCGACTCATTAATAATTCAATTTTATCGTTAACGCGGCATAAATGTGCGTGTTCAGTCTCTATACCTACACCGTTATCTGAATAATCCGTTATTTTTACTTTTAAAGTATGACCATTTGCTAAACGAACGCCGGCAGGGAAGTTTGCTTTGATACGATGCGAGTGCCTAACTTGGCGTGCTTCGGCAGCAACCGCAACCGCAGCGCCTAAAATAATAATATTATAAAAAGCCCAACCCATACTTATTATCAGTACGCCAATCTGGCTTGAGTCACCTAAAAACAGACGTAATATACCGACTATTATGCCTAGTAAATTAATAAGTAAGAGAATTAAATACGGTTTAGAAATACCCCAGTCGTAATGCTCTTCATCATTTAAACCGCCTTTTTCGGTTACGTTAAATTTACCCTTATTAGGATTAAATAAAGCAACGGTTGTTGGTTTTAATATGTACCAAGCAAGTACTGATTCATATACCTCACCCCAGAAGGAGTAACGGTATTTACCTTGAATGCGTGAGTTAGTTGCTTTTATTTGAATTAGTGTCGGTACCACATAGATAAAAATAGCGATAAAAGGGGCATAAATTATGTAGGCATTAAAATATATCAACGCTAAAGGAGCGGTTAAAAATACAATACGAGGAATACCCGAAAGGAAATGCAACATTGCGTTTATATAACATAATCGTTGAGGAATACTTAAACCTTTACCCATTAACGGATTATCAAGTCTAAATATTTGCGCCATACCACGCGCCCAGCGGATACGTTGACCTATATGCGCTGATAAACTGTCGGTAGCAAGGCCTGCGGCTTGTGGAATGTTTATATAAGCTGTTTTATAACCAGCGCGTTGCATACGAAGAGCCGTATGTGCATCCTCAGTTACTGTTTCAAACGCAAAGCCGCCAATATCATCAAGTGCTGCTCGTTTTAATACGGCGCAAGAACCACAAAAGAAGGTTGCATCCCACATGTCGTTACCGTCTTGAATAAGTCCATAAAACAGCATGTTTTCGTTAGGAATTTGGCTGTGGTTATTAAGGTTTCGCTCAAATGGATCGGCTGAGAAAAAGTGATGCGGTGTTTGCACTAAACACACTTTACTGTCTTTTAAAAACTGCCCCATTGTCATTTGTAAGAACGAGCGAGCAGGAACGTGGTCACAGTCAAAAATTGCGATATATTCGCCATCGGTATAGCGCATAGCGCTATTCATATTACCGGCTTTAGCATGATTGTTATCCGAACGCGCTAAATAACCCACTCCAATTTCGGCTGCAAAATCTTTAAACTCTGAGCGCTTACCATCATCTAATATGTAAACATTTAGTTTATCGGCTGGCCAATCGATACTTAAAGCCGCGAGCGTAGTGGGCCTTACAACGCTTAACGGCTCGTTATAAGTTGGAATATATACATCAACTGTTGGCCACAAGTCAGTGTCTTTAGGCAAAGGAACTGGTTTTCGTTCAAGTGGATTAATTGTTTGAAAAAAACCTAAAATAAGCACAAGCCAGGCATACGTTTCAGCAAGTAATAAGCCCCCACCTAGCGCAAGTGCAAGCGGGTCATCCCAGTTTAAAGTTTCAGTGTAACGCCACCATAAATAACGAGAAGACGTAGTTACTGACAAGGTGATCATGACAATGGTTGCCATTTGGCCTTTTACTCGCTTAAGTGCATACGCAACTAATAAAATAAAACTTATAAAAACGGCTTGAGCTTCCAAGCTAAAAGGAATTGTAATGAATATTGCTAATAAAAATAAAATAAACGCGAGGATGACGTATTTAACTAATTTATTTTGCCATACACGCGCATCCGCCATGGTTTTAAACGCACTTTTTTTAGGGCCTTTTTTGTTTTTTGATAGTAGGCGCTTTAATAATCTACCTAACTTTAAATCAAACCAACGTAATTGCCTTAAAAGGTAACTAACGCCATCATAAAAATAATTAACCGCATCTTCTTTTACAGAACTCGGTTTAAGCTGGTTTTTAAAAAATACTAAAAAAATACTTTGGATAACAAAGCGTAATATATTTGAGTAAATATAGGTTCGATAAGGCAACCTTAAATGAGGGTAGTAGTCATAAAGGGTAAACTCAAAGCTGATTTTATGCTGTTTAATGTTTATAAATAGCGAGCTTAAAAGTGTAATAAAAGGCATTAAGAAAGCTTCAATTACATTTACTTTATGTTGATTAAAGTAGCTGTGAAACTTAAATAATATGTACCGAACTAACTTATCAGTAAATAAAATGCTCAGCAGCAAGTATAAAGTACAGTGGATAGGGCGCTGATAAAATAATGTAATACTCATTTTATAAGGCTACTTTACTAACTAGCCAACCAGCTAGCGTTTCAAAGTCATCATTTGCGACACTATATGGCGCGCAGTTAAGCGCTACATTTCTGTATGCGGTTGACTCTTTAATAACTTCGTCACTGTTAATAAAAAAAGGAGCCATAAGCGGAAGCGTTGATTGCCATAGAGAAAACAAGTCAAATTCTAGCGTAGATGCAGAGTTATATCGGTTAACTAAAAAGTAATGCTTCCAGTCGGTATCTGAATTTTTGAGTGTTTGTAGGCGCCTATAAATTAAGCTGTGACAAATAGCATCACAATTTACCAGTTCAATAACAATATCTTTTTTTTCTAACGGATAATGAGAAATATTAATATGTGAAGGGCAGTCAAAAAGCACCCAAGCTTCGTTACTATAATTTAGGTTTTTGCATTTATCGACCATTTTAGTGATGCTATTGGTGCTCGTGTCATCACTATCACCAAATGGTAAAAATACAATGCCATCGTTATCTTGGTGAAAATGCGCAATTGCATCTTCAAAGCTTGCTTCATTACTCCAGCCTTTGGTGTATTTCCATGGCAAACCAAAATGTAAACCTAAGTCACTTTTTGCATCTAGATCGATTGCAATAACATCAACGTCAGATTTTTTTAGTACGCACGCTAGGTTTGCAACCACAGAGGTACTGCCTAAACCGCCTTTGACACCTTTAATGAAAACTCTTTGCAACTGATGTTTTACCTATTGTTAATTGAACTAGCTTACATGTTTAGTTCGTTGTTTATTTCTTTAAGTAATGCGTACTTATTAATTGTATTATTATTTTGCTGCTTGTTTACAATTTCTATGTAGTCATCACTTTTACCACCAAAACGCAGTGCAAGGTTTTCTATGTCGCTTGATGTTAACGTTTGTGAGTTTTTAGATGTTAAGTTGTTCATCTTTACCTTAACAGTTACGTTAATTATTTTGATTAAATGTGGACAATATTTGGCTATTATATATAGAATAACGGTTAAAACTAGTAAAAAAGTATTTTTTATAGGGCGTTTTAAATGCATAACTTTAACATAACGGGATTAGAGCCTGCTGCAAAAGAGTTAAAATGGGCTTCAAGTTACGCTGTTTTAGCCCCTTTAGACAATTTTTCAATCGAATTGGCGTTACATTCAATTAACCAAAGCTTGGCTAATGATATATATATAGTTTCCCAAGAGATTGAGTCATTTTTTGATTCTTCTTTTTCTGCACCGTTAAACTATGCTTATGAACATAATCGAGTACATCCTTTTTCGTTGGCCCCAGAAACACAGCATTATTCAATTGAGAAAATTAATTCAGGTATTATAAAAGAGATAAGTGCTTATAAACGTCTAAACGAAGCGCTCATTTTTGTTCATTTTAATACAACACAGTTAAACAGTGTTGGCGAAAAAAGCTTAAAACTGATGATGAATGAGTACAACGATTTTGTTCGTCGTACCGGAGCTACATTACTATTTTTATTATCTGGGCCTGATATTGCTAACTACCGTTTTTTAGTTAGACGATTAAATAATGTATTTGATGGGCTGGTTTTTGTTGATAATGATTCTGCAATGCGAGTTCTAGAATATGATTATTGGCGCCATAGCACGGGTGTTATTGCTGGTGAACATTACCCGTTATTATTAAGTAATAATCAGTTTGTTGTTCAAAAGGGAATAATAAGCGAGAGCAAAGCACCTAAAAGTTCAGACTTTTCCGATGAAGACGATGTTTGGCTTGTGCAAAGTGCGGTGCCCGAAGGTACTAAATTACCAATGCACTATAATAGTGTAAAAGATAATAATGACTTATTTAATAAAGGCCCAAAGGTAGAAGCAGCCACCTTAATTTTTGCAGTAACGCGCTACACTGATTTAGCGTTATTAGGTAAGCAGTGTTTTGAACTTAGAAAAAACTGTGGGCGCTGGTTAAAGCTTGTTATTCAAAATGTTGATGGTGTAATTCGCCATCAAGATGAATGTTTATTTTTAACATTGGGTGTAAACCTTATTCTATATAGTTTTTCAGAGCCTTCTCGGTTGCTCTCACAAATTCAATCTATTCAAGGTTTTCAGTTTTCTAGGCCTTTACCTCCCTCAGTTGAGGACGTATTGAAATACACCGAAAACACTTTTTCGAAAGGATATTTACCTTTCATTGAGTTTACAAAACAAGTAGAAATTCATAGTGACTCAGCCGTTAATTTAGGTGTGAGTGGTGTGCTAGTAAAGCTTGAATTACTGCCACGAATCGACCCAATACACCCTTTGCATTTATTTCATATTAAACGCGAAGGTGATGTATTTAGTATTGCAGATAATACAGTTTATTTATATTTGCATGCTTGTAGAGAGAATGACGTTGATAATGCGATTAAGCATTTGTTTAAATTAAAAACAAGCGATTTTTTTGTACAGCAAAATGTAATTTCTGATCACTTTTACATTCAACAAGAATGTAAACAATTAAGGCGTTTTTATAAAGGTAAGAGTGTTGTAGATTTCTCGCAAAAACTTGCCGAGAATGATAGCTATAAATTTGCACCTGATATAGCAAACAGCGTTACTGAAAATATTAACACACCTGAATTTTCTAGCAAAAGCCGCCCAGATGCTAAGCCTTTTATAATGAAATTAAGAGATAACTTATGAGTATGAATCAGCTTTTGATTACCGTGTTTCTTGCAATGGTGCTTGGCGCGGTGCTTTGTATGCTAGGCAAATACATTTTATCTCAAATAACAAAATATTATTATAAGCTTACTTTTAAACATGAAGTACTAGAGCCTTATACACCAAATACAGTAAAAAAGGATAAGAAGTGAAATTATCAGGTTTAGGGGTTTGGAACCTTTATTTTTTAGTTAAGTTTGCTCTATTTTATTATGGTGCAATTGATTTTAACGTATTAACTAATGCGGCTTTTGCTGCGTTGCTTGCGATTAAATTTAAACAGCCATTAATAGAGAAGGCAAAACATATAGTAGGTGCTGTGTTTGCTGTGGTATTACTTTACCAAGACTCATGGTTGCCACCAATAAACAGGTTGACTAAACAAGCGGGTAACGTTCAAGATTTTAGTTTTGGTTATTTTATTGAGTTATTAACCCGTGTTATTAATACTGATATGGTATTGGCTTTGTTCGTAATTAGTGTATGTTTTTGGTATACATCGCAATGGATACGCTTTACAACAGTCACTATCGTTGGGCTGTTAGTTGTAGGATGGCAAGGGGGTAACTCTCAATCACAATTTGTTAATAATGTGGCTAACCCTGAGCCGGTTACACAGAGTCAAAGTAATCCTCAAACACAAGTGATCACTCAGGCAGCACAATCTCCTGATCAAAAATTAGCTGATTTTTATCAACAACAAAGTTTATTAATGAGTCACTTTCCAAGCCAGGTAAATGGTGAACTGTTTGATGTAATTATTTTGAACATATGCTCAATGGCTGTTGCTGATTTAAATGCTATTGGTGTAAGTGTTACTGATATGTATAAAGACTTTGATGTGGTGTTTTCAGACTTTAACTCGGCTACATCATACAGCGGACCAGCTGCGGTAAGGCTACTGCGCGCTAGTTGTGGCCAAACTAGTCAAACGGCATTATTTAAAGAGGCACCTGAACAATGTCACTTGTTTAAAAACCTAGAAAAACTAGGTTATCAAAATAATGTTGTGATGAATCACGACGGACATTTTGATGAGTTTAAAGGTTTAATAAATAAGTACGGTGGCCTAGATAGCACGCCATTTAATATCGATTCAATGCCAGTGGCGCTTCGAGGTTTTGATAATAGCCCTATTTACTCAGATGAAGCTGTGCTGGATGGTTGGTTAGAGCAAGCTGATGATTGTAAGCCGTGTGCGATGTACTACAACACCACAAGTTTACATGACGGTAATCAGCTAGAGAATCAACCAAGGGTGAACAGTAAAGAGACATACCCAATCAGACATAAAAACTTGTTTGCTGATATTAACCAATTTGTAAAAAAATTAGAAAAGCGTGGTCGCAACGTTATGTTAATGATAGTGCCTGAACACGGCGCTAACTTAAAAGGTGATAAAGTACAATTTGCAGGATTACGTGAAATCCCTAGTCCTGCAATTGTGTCTGTACCTGTAGCGATTAAATTTATAGGCCCAGACGTACAAAACTACTCGCAAATTGTGGTTGATGATTCAACAAGTTACTTTGCGCTTTCAGAGCTGGTAAGTAAGACGCTGCAAACTGATGTGTTTGGTGGGAATAATAGTGTTGCTAATTTACTTGAAAACCTACCTAAAGCACCTAAAGTTGCTGAAAATGAAGGCACAATAATGATGTATGTTAACCAACGACCATTCATACAATTAGATGGTGGTGATTGGTCAGCTTACCCACAAGGTAAGTAGTCTCATAATAAGATTTAATAAACAGCACTGGTATAGTTAAATATAGATATCAGTGCTGTTTTTCTTCGTTTAATTACATCCCACCCTTTGGCTCTAAAAGCTGTTTTGTCCAAAAATGTTTACAATAAACTACCTTCTCAAAGCGACTTAGCGTATTATTCGGCTAATATAGTTTTTCCTTCTTTGAGGATGTATGCGTCTAGATATTCACTGTGCTGATCGAATTGGTATTGCTCAAGAAATCCTTAATATATTAGTTAACTACAGCGTTGATTTGAAAGGAATTGAAGTCGATTCTATAAATTGCCGTATGTACGTTAGTTTTCCCGAAATTGAATTTGAACAATTCCAAAAAATTATGCCATCGATACGTTTAATCGACGGTGTACATGATGTGCGTACCACTGCATTTTTACCATCTGAGCGTGAACACAACGAATTAAATACTTTACTACGTGCATTGCCTGATGGGGTTATCTCTATTGATGCCAAAGGTTGGGTGCGTTTATGTAACGATGCAGCATGTAAAGACTTACAGCTAATTGAAAAAGACGTGATTGGTGCAAATATTAATAACCTGCTTAAAGGCTTTAACTTTACACGCTGGTTAGAAGGTAAAGAAGTACTCGGACAAACCACTCGCGTTGAAGTTGCTGGTGAGGATTTTATTGCAGACATTTTGCCAATTGCAGTGCCTCAAGGTAGTGAAGGTGATGTGCTTGCTGGTGCGGTTATTAACATTAAATCGCAAAGTCGGTTAGGGCAGCAAGTCAGTGCATTTAGACGTTACGGGCAAGAAAGCTTTGCTACTATCCATAACTTTAGTACGGCAATGCGCCGAGTTGTGCGCGAAGCACGCAAAATGGCGCAACTAGAAGCCCCTATTTTGATTACTGGTGAAACAGGAACAGGTAAAGAGTTATTAGCTAGAGCGTGCCATTACGCATCTAATCGTTCTGTTAAACCTTTTATTGCACTGTCGTGTGCTTCACTTCCTGATGATGTTGCTGAGTCTGAGTTATTTGGTTATGCCGGGTACGAAGAAAATGCAGCGCCAAAGCGCGGTGTATTAGAGCAAGCCGATGGTGGAACTGTATTTTTAGATGAAGTTGGCGAAATGTCGACTCAACTACAAACCAAGTTACTGCGTTTTTTACAAGATGGTACGTTTAGAAAAGTAGGCGATGAGAACGAAGTTAAAGTAAATGTACGTATTGTTGCCGCTACTCAAAAAGACTTACCTGCAATGGTACAAGAAGGGGTTTTTAGAGAAGACTTATATTACCGTATAAACGTGCTTACTTTAGAAATAGCGCCACTAAGAGATAGAAAAGCAGATGTAGGACCACTTGCAGAGCATTTTATTCAAAAATATGCGCAACAAAATGGTCATGCAATTCCTGTTTTATCACAAGAGTGTTTGAGCTTTTTACAAGAGTATCCGTGGCCAGGAAATGTTCGTCAGCTGGAAAATGCAATTTACCGCGCAGTGTCGTTACTAGATGATAGCGAGCTTCGCGTAGAGCATTTACAGTTACCAACTTTTACCCATGATTTAGGGTATTTAGAGTCTGATTTTGAAGGCTCATTAGATCAAGCTGTTAAACGTTTTGAAGCGACTTTACTTCGCAAACTCTACCCAGCTTATCCAAGCTCACGTCAGTTAGCTAAGCGATTGGGCCTAAGTCACACCGCGGTAGCTAATAAGTTACGTGATTACGGTATTAACCGAAAAACAGTAAAAGTGTAATTGGCCTAAATAAATTAAAATATGGGGACTAATTTTTAGTGCCCATATTTTTTGTTACCCCGTTAATTGCAATCGTCTCAATACCTTCTTCGTTAAAGTTCATTACAATGCTGGCGTTATTACGAGTGAAAAAATAGCTACGGCCATTTAGCTCAATAACATAGTCACCTTTTACCGGATCGCTAAACTGCTGCTTTTTTAAAGTGACCTTATGTTCGCCAATTTGCCATTCAAACTCTTCAATAAACCCATTATTAAATTCTTGAATCCATACTTGGCTGTCATCTTTTGAAAGCGTGATGGCGACAGAATAAGAGCTAGGAATTTGCTCCATATTGTAACTTTTAGATCCAATAGTGAATTTCTCAGCTTTTTGCTGCCATTCAAAACCAAATTTAAATTCTTTAACTACACCAGTAGGGTAAGTAATAGAGCCTTTACCCGGTAATGAAAAATCGGCAAAAGCATTATAACTAGGCACTAATAGAGTTAGCGCAGTAATAATTTTTAGTTTTGACTTCATGAGTTATCTTTTTATTGTAATAATGATTTAAGATTAAAGTAGAATATTCGTCTTCGCAAGGGGCTATGCTACACTCGAATAAATTTAACTGGTAAGACCTTTTTTGTGAACTTATATATTCGACTTTTATTATTGTTTTTTAAAATTAAACGTAACAAGCAATATCAAAATTTACTTGATACGGTAGATATTGATTACAAAGCTCTACCTACTGATTGTGACATTAATTTACATTTAACAAACTCACGTTACCTCGCGATGATGGATTTATCTCGAACTTGGATGACTGAGCGCGTTGGCTTGCTTAAACAAATAATGAAGCGTCGCTGGTTTCCGATTGTTAACGCAACTGCTATTACTTATATTCGTGATATTAAGCCTATGCAGCGATATACAATAAGTACTAAGTTAGTTGGATGGGATCATAAATACTTTTATATTGAGCAAAAGTTTCACTCAGAACGAGGCTTACATGCTATTGCTTATGTACGCGGTGTATTTAAAAGTAAAAAAGGTATTATAAGTATTGAAGAAATGCTTGAAGTGGCTGGTTTTGATGGCCAAACACCTATATTGCCAAGTGAAGTTATGCACTGGAAAGAAATGCTAGAGCAGAAAAAGTTAAGTAACCTGCCCTAATCTCTACAAATGAAAAAAAAGGCCTTTCGGCCTTTTAACACACATTGTAATTGGGTAACTACGTACTACTTTATATATGCTTTAAAAGCTGTATCTAACACCGAACATAGCAACAACGGGGTCAAGCTCAACAGTTGATGTAAGTGCTTTTGCACCATTAGCATAAACAGTGGCATCGGTATCAATATCCATAATTGATACCATGGCGTGTAGACCCCAGTTTGCATCAATTTTATAGTTAGCACCTACCTGAGCCATAAAGCCAAACGAATCATCTAATTTTACTTCTACATCGTCTGTTCCTAGCGTCGCTTTAAGTGCTTGAGAAGGTTGCTCATCAAAAAATGCAGTGTAGTTTATGCCTACGCCTATAAAAGGTCTTAGCGCATAACTTGTGTCTAAAAAGTGGTATTGCGCAACTAAAGAAGGAGGAAGCTGTTTTATATCTGCAATTTTGTTGCCTGCTAAGCCGCCTGCGCCATTCACATCGTGTGAAAAAGGTGTTGCTGCTATTAGTTCTAACACCCATTGATCGTTAAATGCATAATCTACAGTGATACCTAGTTGAGTATCTGAATCACCTTTAAGGCCCAGCGTAGGTGCTTCATTAATTGCTGAGCTACTATTATCAGGGTTTACGTTAATAGCGCCAACATTTACGCTAAAGTTAGCGTGTGCAGCTGGAGAGAGTGCTAATAAAGAGGTTAATAATGCGATGCTAATTTGAGTTTTCATGTTGTTCTCCAAGAACTACTGTTTGATTGGCGCTATTATTACCGAGCAATAAAAATGAAAACCTGTTCTAGATCAAAGTTTAAAAAACATTTTAACCTTGTGGAGTGCTTTATTGATTTAGATTAAATTTAGCGTCGTTCTGCTTTTGAAAAGATTGACATATTTATTTCATCAACAGTCATATGAATGTATTAAGGCTGACATCGCTTAGTCATAAACTCACGTTTTAATAAAGGCACATTAAATAATAAAGTGTGTTTAACATGTTTTTAGAAGCATTCGAAAAAAAATCAAAAACAACGGATATTCAAAAAGAAGTTGTAGAGCACTTACAAACACTAATTCGCTTTGAATCAGTAACCCCTAACCAAGCGGGTGCAATTGATTGGCTTGCAGATAAATTGGTGGATTTAGGTTTAAGTTGCGAGCAATTTACTATAAATGGTGTAACCAATTTAATTGCCTGCATAAAATTCAAAGATGGCCCATGTGTTGCTTTTTCAGGGCACATTGATGTAGTACCAGCAACAAGTAGCGGTTGGTTAAGTCCTCCTTTTGAAGGGCGAGTGCGCAATGATGCAATATACGGTAGAGGGGCGGCCGATATGAAAGGGGGTGTTGCCGCCATGCTTAGCGCCACAAAAAAGTTAATTAATAGTGAATCCGCTAAAGCAGGGACACTTTACTGGCTTATCACGTCAGATGAAGAGGGAGAAGCTGAATTTGGTTCTCAAGAAATAGTTAATAAGCTTGCCAAGCAAGGTGTTGTATTAGATGGCTGTATTGTCGGGGAGCCATCAAGTGTGGCACAAGTTGGCGATACGGTTAAGAATGGCCGTCGTGGTGCGCTTTCAGCTCGGATTTTAGTTACTGGTAAGGCAGGTCATGTAGCTTATCCTCAAAACACACTCAATGCTGCTCATATTGCTGCAAAAATAGTAAATAGCTTGAGTGATCAGATCTGGTTACTCGATGTGACTAGCTCAAAAACCACACTGCAAGTGACTGGAATTAACATAAATAATGTGGTCGATAATTTAGTGCCAAGTCATTGTGAGATTACATTTAATGTACGTTATAGCCACGGTTACAGTAGCGCAGCAGTTAAAATGCAATTAATGAATACCCTAAACAAGTTTGCTGAGCATTTTACAATTGAGTGGGAACGCCCATGCGAGCCTTATTATACAAGCCATAATACGGGGTGGAGTTTACTTACTCATATTGAGCAGGCTATTTACAAAAACACTTCAAGTTACCCATTACTAAGTACAAATGGAGGGACATCGGATGGACGATTTTTTGCCAGCCCCCATACTCAAGTTATTGAATGTGGTGTGCGAAACAATACGATTCATCAAGCTAATGAACACGTATCTATTAGTGATTTACTTAAAATTGAAGCTATTTATACAACTTTACTAGAGCAGATATTTATAAATAATTAAATATAAATCGAGTACTTTATAAATATAAAGCACTCTCTTATTATTGGTTATTCTAAATAACGTTTGGCTTTGTTTTCTTTTACATTTTTAAGATCGACCAATACCAATCCATCAATACAATTATTAAAATCGGGATCAATACTAAAGCTTAAAAATTGCACGCCACCTGGTTTACAAAGTTCAGTGTATTGTTTAAATAAAGTAGGGACTTGAGCCCCCATATTAGCTAACACATGCTTTAACTCTACAAAATCTTCTTTTACGTCATTGCCGCAAAAAAGAGTATTGCACTGGGTTAGCTGTTGCTCAGTTAATTTAAATTCATTATTAGGCGTAGCTAATTCAATACCACTTTTATAGTAATGCTGATAGTAATAAACGAGCATGGCTTTTGCTTGCTCGGGTAGAGCATTTGATACACTTACAGCACCAAACAAGTATCTGTACTGTGGATAGCTTTTTATAAAAGCGCCAATGCCATACCACAAATAGTCGAGGCTCTTACGTCCCCAATATTTAGGCTGTACAAAGCTTCTACCAAGCTCAATTCCTTGTTTTAGATAGGGCGTCATAGCGTCGGTGTAAGTAAATAAGCTGTCAGTATACAAACCTTCGCGGCCATATTTTTGTATTATCTGTTGTGCACAGGCTAATCGATAAGCACCTACCAGCTCTAGCTGCATTGGGTCCCACAGTACAAGGTGTTGGTAATCCATATCGTATTTATCTATATCACGACGCTTACCACTACCTTCACCGACTGCTCTAAATGCAATTTCTCTAAGGCGTCCAAGCTCTCTAAAAATAGGGGAGCTTCCTGTATATTGATAGAGATGAATATGCATACCGTCTTGTGTTTTGCCAAGAAGTTTGCATTGCTCAATTGCTTTTTTTAGCTCTTTTCTGCACTCAGGAACCGCAATAGGGGTTTGTGTTTTAAGCGGCAAGGCTTTTTTAGTGGTAAGCCTATAAAGCTGTTTTCGTATAAGGTTTACAACTTCTTTATCTTTAAGGTTTTCTATTAAGTAAGATTCAGGAGGGATAGATGCACCAATTTCAAACTCTAAAGATTTTTGGCGCTGCTTAAACATTTCAGCCACTAATAGTAAACTTGCTAAAGGTTTATAAATCATTGATGTGCCATAAAAAAGTGGACTGTTTTTGGCTTTAATATAAATAGGTAAAATAGGGCAGTTAGCTTTTTTTGCCATACGTAAAAAGCCACTATTCCATTTGCAGTCTTTAATACCTGTTGGCCCTAATCGCGATACTTCTCCTGCCGGAAATATAAGTAATGCGCCTTCATCCTTTAAATGGTTTTGTATATTACTAAGCTCTTGTTTCTTACTCATGCCTGATAAGTTATCTACGGGGAGTAAAAGTGAGTGCATTGGAGTAACCGACATCAACATGCGGTTTGCCACTACTTTTAAATCCTGTCTTACAGTTGAAAGTACTTTAATCAGTGCTAAAGCATCTAATGAACCAATAGGGTGGTTAGCAACGATAACAAGTTTACCCTCATTAGGAATATGTTCTATCTGCTTAGGTTTATAGCGCGTATCAAAATTGAGTTCATCGAGCACTTGTTCAACAAATTCTAATCCTTGTAGGTGAGGGTAGGCATCACCAAAAGCAACAAACTCTTGTTCATGTAATAAGTAGCCTAGGCCTTTTTTTACTAAACCTTTTACTTTTGGAGAGTTCTCTAGTTGTGGTAAGTTTGCAGCAATTACTTTATCAACACTTATCATATTAACCTCATATTCCGTTTGGGCTATTCGCCATACATGTAAGATTAAAAAAAGGGTGTGACAGTTACTTTGCAGTAGTGTGACTTTTTAAAGTGCTAACTTATAAACTGTGTATTGTTAGGAGAATTTATGTCGGTATTGGTTGCTATAACTGGGCGTGACAACACAAAACTAATAACGAAGTTACAAGAGCGATTACCAAATACGCTGATAGAGCAATGGCCTGATTGCAAAAACGCACATGATGTGGATTTTGTACTTGCGTGGAAAGCGCCAGAATCTATGTGGCCACAGCTACCTAACTTAAAGGCTGTGTCGTCATTTGGTGCTGGCGTAGATAGTATAGATTTAACATTACTCGACGAAAGTGTTGAAGTAGTACGTATTGTTGACATGCAACTAGCTGAAGATATGGCGGAATATGTACTGACACATGTGTTAGCTCAAAAGTTACGTTTAAAAGAGTATTACATTAAACAAACACAGCAAACATGGAAGCCAAAGCGGGCGCATAGTAATAAACATGTCGGCATACTTGGGTTTGGTGAATTAGGTAAAGCATGCGCGCAAAAGCTTATAAATAATGGCTTTAAGGTAAGTGCCTGGGCGCAAAGTAATAAAAACGCGACTAATGTCGAAATTTTTTATGGCGAGGAAGGCCTCAATAGTATGCTTTCTGATGTTGACTACCTTGTATGTCTATTACCCCTTACGCAAGCAACGACAGGCATTATTAATCACTCAATGCTCGCAAAGCTACCTAAACATGCTGTTGTTATTAATGTGGCACGCGGTGCTCATGTTGTTCAGCAAGACTTACTAAGTGCATTAAATAACGATAGCTTACGCGCAGCTACACTCGACGTATTTGATCAAGAACCTTTAGCGTCGAATCACCCTTACTGGGGAAACCCCAAAATAACGCTTACACCACATTGCGCGGCGATTTCTGATTTAAATAGTGTTATAGAGCAAATAGCCGATAATATTGAATGCTTGAATAAGGGGTTAGTACTTAATAATCCAATAGATAGAACTAAAGGTTATTAGCTGATAGCTAATTAGTTTAAAAAACAGCTTGTTAACATTTGTAATTTTCATTAGTGTAAAAGGTATTCTCACTAATAAAAAATACAAAGAGGGTGTTATGAAATCGAGTCAAAGTGGCGTTAAATTAAGCCTAGTTATTATTTCAATTATTATACTTGGTGTTTCAGCTTGGTTTAATCAGGCTAATGCCGAGGATACTCCTTCTAAAATACAAACCCAAAGCGAGTTAACAATAGCGGACTAACCTACTTACTATGTATTCCTCTTTTTTCGTGTTTCTTCTCGTGACTCTTTTTAGCAGTATACAAGCATTATTTTCACAGTAGTGCTTGTGTGCCCCTGAAGCTCTAATTTTCATCTTGATTGAAAGTGCTTTTTAATATTTTTAAATTCTTAACAAAAAAAAGCCCAGTAATGCTGGGCTATTAAATATTCTAGGGAAAAGTTGTTAACTTTGGGTTACATTAAATTGCCCAAATGTATAAACTTTAAACAAGTAAAAAGTATTGATCAACACTAAACTCATATTTGAAATAACACTCGACGACATAAGATCTAAGCTAAATGATAAGAATAATAAACCACACGCACTAATGGCGGCAACGCGCAGCAGTGTTATCTGGTTAATAAAGAATGCACCTAAACCTAGTGCAAGTAGTGTAGTATTTAAAAGCCAATCTAGCTCGTTTAGCATGGTCGTTTCAATAGTTCAGTTGTTGAAAAAAGGAGCGCCATTATGTTGATCTTTTGCGCACCTTTCAACCAAGTAATTTTAAATTTTCAGATTAGTTTTTTTAATGCTAAAAGTAGCTACCGATTGCTGAAAATAAACCATTATCAGCAATTACTTGATACTTTTGGCAGCTCTCTGGTTTTTGTAAATCACTGCATAAATAAAGGGACTCACGGCTAGAATCATAGGTGGGGTGTAGGTTTGAATCAATTAAAGTAGCCCCCTTGCCAAAGAATCCGGGCCAGTAAACACTCTCACTTACCATCCCTAATTTTTTATAGGTGAGTAAGGTAGGTTTTGGAAAAGCTAAAATTATTACAGCAACGACAGCGAGTGATATAAACAGTCCTTTTTTTTGCGTTGTTTTTTGGCTTATATCATTCTTTGCACTGGAATTTAACTCGCCAGGTGAAGGGCGCTGAGTAGAACGCTGAGGTTTTCTTTTTTGCGCTGTTTTTTTTCTTGCCGGTGCTTTACCTAGCAACGATTGTTTATTTGGGGTTTTAGACATAAAGCAAATCTGGCCTTTTTTCCGTAGGTCTCTATAATTAAATGAGTAAATTTATATACTAAGCTAATTATTATGATAACTTAAAGTTAGCTTATAGCCTACGAGGAATAAAGATGAATACGCAGCTATCAATTTTAATTGTAGATGACGTTAGCACAGTGCGTAGTTTTTTGAGCCAAACGCTCATGCACTTAGGGATAGATAACGTAAAGGAAGCATCTACTGCCTCACAATGTATTAGTGAGTGCCAAGCTGCAAATTATAATATCATTTTTTTAGACATTGAATTGCCAGACGGTGATGGTAAAGATTTGATTGCACAAATCAATGAATTAAGCCCAGAGACAAATGTGGTTATGGTATCTGCACATTCAGGTATTGAGAATGTTAAGGATGCAATTGATAAAGGCGCTAAAGGGTTTGTAGTAAAGCCATTTACACCTAAAAAAATAGCGGCAATGCTTAAGAAGTTTTATCCAGATTTAGAAAATGTCTAATAAAGTAAGTACATTTAAAATTTAAACAAAAAAAAACCGGCAAAAGCCGGTTTTTTATATTCTATCAAAAACAAATTATAGAGCTTTAATCTTAGCTGCTATACGGCTCTTATGACGAGCTGCTTTGTTTTTGTGAATTAGACCCTTAGTTGCGTAACGGTCTAGGATAGGTGTAGCAACAGAAAAAGCTTGCTGTGCAGCTTCTTTATCGCCCGCTTCAATAGCAACAATTACTTTTTTGAAGTAAGTGCGCATCATTGAACGACGGCTTGCGTTGTGCTGACGGTTTTTTTCGCTTGTGATAGCGCGTTTTTTTGCAGACTTGATGTTAGCCAAGGTTTGCTCCTAACAATCTTAAAATAAAGCTTAAATTAAAGGCCGTGGAATATGCCTGTTTCTATCATGGATGTCAATTTAAATTTAACAATCCAAGAAAAACTGCACCATATAACGAGCATCAATTTGCCGCTTTAGCAGTTAATACCGACATTGTAACAAAGCACAGACCCCCAGCCTAGTGCTTTAAAGCGATTTATAAAAAAGACTGTGGCATAATCGCTTATCTTGAGGATTTTTGAGTAGGTTTAAGGTGTCAAAAGGTTTATTTCGCTCCGGTATGATTGTTAGTTGTATGACTATGATATCGCGTATTTTAGGGCTCGTTCGAGATGCTGTTGTTGCCAATTTATTAGGCGCAAGTGCGGCGGCTGATGTTTTTTTATTTGCTAACCGTATTCCTAATTTTTTACGTCGTTTATTTGCAGAAGGTGCCTTCGCACAAGCATTTGTACCTGTGCTGAGTGAAATTAAAGAACAGCAAGGCGACGACAAGGTCAGACTTTTTGTTGCACAAGCAGCAGGCACATTAGGAACCATTTTACTGATTGTCACTATTATAGGTGTTGTTGCTTCACCCGTTATTGCAGCATTGTTTGGCACCGGTTGGTTTATAGATTGGTGGCAGGGCGGACCCAATGCCGAAAAGTTTGAACTTGCAAGTTCATTACTTAAATTTACATTCCCTTATTTGTTTTTTGTAAGCTTAGTTGCGCTTAGTGGTGCGGTAATGAACGTGTATAACCGTTTTGCTGTTGCTGCATTTACACCTGTTTTACTCAATGTTTCTATCATTACATGTGCAATTTTTTTACATGATAAATTTAGTGTTGGGGCTTATTCACTCGCAATTGGCGTATTTATTGGTGGCGTTGTGCAGTTATTGTTTCAACTTCCATTTTTATACCGTGCAAAAATGTTGGCGCGTCCACGCTGGGCATGGCAAGACGAAAACGTAAAAAAAGTACGTAAACTTATGCTTCCTGCTTTGTTTGGCGTATCTATTAGCCAAATTAATTTGTTGCTTGATACCATGATTGCTTCATTACTGATGACAGGCTCGATTGCATGGCTTTATTATTCAGACCGTTTAATTGAATTTCCGCTGGGCTTATTTGGTATTGGTATTGCGACAGTTATTTTACCGGCGCTCTCTAGGTTACATAGCAGTAAAAAAAGTAGTGACTTTCAGCATACCCTCGACTGGGGGGTACGTTTTGTTATATTTTTAGGCCTACCAGCAATGATAGGTCTAATGATCATCAGCCCGCTTATTATCACCGTATTGTTCGACCACGGTGCGTTTAAAGAAGACAGTGTTGATCATGTTAAAGCAGTAAGTTTAGGCGTAGTCGCATATTCAGTAGGGCTTGTAAGCTTTATGCTGATTAAAGTACTTGCTCCTGGCTTTTATGCTCGTCAAGACACAAAAACGCCGGTGCGTATTGGTATTATTACCTTAGTGTTGAATATGGTATTTAATATTATGCTGGCTCCTTTCATTGGTTATTTAGGATTAGCACTTGCTACTTCGCTATCGGCTAGTTGTAATGCATTTTTGCTGTATAGGCAGCTTAAAAAAGAAAATGTGTATCAGTTTTCATCAATGAGTATGCGCTTTACACTTAAATGTGTTGTTGCAAGTATGGTTATGGGAGCTGTTACATGGTTTGTGAGCAGTTACTATTACTGGGCTACATGGGCTTTTACACAGCAGGTAGTCTTATTAATAGCACTCGTGGCTTTGGCAGGTATTAGTTACTTTGCAATGCTATTTTTGATGGGCGTTAGACTAAATACGATAAAAAGTGTAGCAATTACTGAATCAAACTAAAAAAAAGATTATAATCGGCAACTCTGCGGCTTTAATTAATTTTTAGTCGTAATTAATAGCTCGCTAAACAAGGCATTAGGTGGCATGGAGTTAATTAGAGGTATACACAATATTCGCCCACACCACTTTGGTTGTGTGTTAACTATTGGTAATTTTGACGGTGTTCATTTAGGCCACGCAGAAGTACTAAAAGGCTTACTTACTGATGCTAAAGCGCATAGTTTGTCTAGCACTGTAATGCTATTTGAACCCCAGCCACAAGAATTTTTTGCTAAAAACAATGCCCCAGCACGGCTAACGCGCTTACGAGATAAGCTACGTTTGCTTAGTGATTTAGGTATTGAGCGAGTTATTTGCATTAGCTTTAATCAGCAATTTGCAAACATGCATGCTGAGCAATTTGTTAATGATATTTTGATTAAAAAGTTAGGTGTTAAAGCTCTCACTGTTGGCGATGATTTTAAGTTTGGAAAGCAGCGCCAAGGTAACTTTGACTTACTTGCTAGCATGGGCAAGCAAGCGGGCATGGACGTAAAAAGCACCGCGAGTTTTCGTCAATTAAATGCTAGAGTAAGCAGCACTTTAATACGAGATGCTTTGGCATCTGGTGACTTAGCAAGTGCTAAAACAATGCTTGGTCACGATTATGCTATTTCTGGGCGTGTTATACACGGCTGGAAAAGAGGACGTGAACTCGGTTTTAGAACGGCAAATATTGCCCTAAAACGCCAAGTGTGTCCTGTCAACGGGGTGTTTGCAGTGCAAGCAACGATTGCAGGAAAACAGATTTTTGGAGTTGCAAATGTAGGCAATAAGCCGACATTTAATGGAACTCGTGCATTATTAGAAGTTCACCTTTTTGATTTTGCACAGGATATTTACGGACAATTTATGCATGTGGAGTTAATAAAAAAACTTCGCAATGAAAAAAAATTCGAGACATTAACACAATTAACGGCGCAAATAGCAACTGATGTTGCTGCCGCTAAGCAGTGTTTTGGTTTAAATCAGGTAGCCGATAGAGACGGAATGTAGGATAAATGAGCGACTATAAACATACTTTGAACTTACCGGAAACACCGTTTCCAATGCGTGGCAATTTGGCACAACGTGAACCAAAAATGCTTAAAGCATGGTATGAAGACGACCTGTACGGTCAAATTCGCAGCGCTAAGAAAGGTAAAAAGACCTTTATTTTGCATGACGGCCCTCCGTATGCAAATGGCGACATCCATTTAGGCCACTCAGTTAATAAAATATTAAAAGACATTATTGTTAAGTCTAAAACATTATCTGACTTTGATTCACCATTAGTCCCAGGTTGGGATTGTCATGGTTTACCAATCGAGTTAATGGTTGAGAAAAAAGTAGGCAAGCCGGGCGTAAAAGTAACCGCGAGCGAGTTTCGTGAAAAATGCCGTGCATACGCTAAAAAACAAGTTGAAGGTCAAAAAGTTGATTTTAAACGCTTAGGCGTATTTGCAGATTGGGATAAGCCTTACTTAACAATGAACTTTGACTTTGAAGCGAATGCAATTCGTGTACTTGGTCGTATTATTGAAAAAGGTCATTTGCATAAAGGTGCTAAGCCTGTGCATTGGTGTACAGATTGTGGTTCTGCATTAGCAGAGGCTGAAGTTGAATATCAAGATAAGCAATCTCCTGCTATTGATGTACGTTTTACATTTGTTGATCAAGATGCTGTTGTTAACGCGTTTGATTTGGCTGATGGTCATAAAGGTGAAGGCAGTGTTGGTACTGTTATTTGGACAACAACACCGTGGACGCTTCCAGCAAACCGCGCAGTAGCTGTGCATGCCGATTTAGAATATGCATTGGTGCAGGTTGAAGATGAAGGCGTACAACAACGTCTAATTTTAGGCTCTGAGCTTGTTAAAGATGCAATGGACCGCTTTGGTTTTAATCACTTCCACGTATTAGGTTATGTAAAAGGTGCTGCACTTGAAAACTTACAAGTAGCCCATCCTTTTTATGATTTTAATGTACCAGTGATTGTTGCAGAACACGTAACGACTGACTCAGGTACCGGTGTTGTACATACAGCACCAGGGCATGGTCAAGAAGATTTCGTGGCTGGTTTAAATTACAACCTTGAAGTAGCTAACCCTGTTGGCGCTAATGGCGTTTATTTACCAGATACTGAACTTTTTGCAGGTCAGCATGTATTTAAAGCAAATGCGAGCGTAATTGAAGTATTAAAAGAGCACGGTGCATTAATGCATCATCATGCTATAACTCATAGTTACCCACATTGTTGGCGCCATAAAACACCGATTATTTTCCGTGCTACACCACAATGGTTTGTAAGTATGGATCAGGCTAACTTGCGTGAAGATTCTTTAAAAGAAATTAAAAACACGCAGTGGTTGCCAGAGTGGGGCGAAAGCCGTATTTCGAACATGGTTGAAAGCCGCCCAGATTGGTGTATATCTCGCCAACGTACTTGGGGTGTGCCAATTGCATTGTTTGCTGATAAAGATACCGGTGCACTTCATCCAAATACTCAAGAACTCATTGAGCAAGCTGCACAGCTAGTTGAAAAATCTGGTATTCAGGCATGGTACGATTTAGAACCAGCCACATTACTTGGTGAAGAAGATGCCAAGCAATACATGAAAGTGCAAGATACGCTAGATGTATGGTTTGACTCAGGTGTTTCACATGCATGTGTTGTAGACGCACGTGAAGACCTAGTTGGTCCAGCTGATTTATACCTTGAAGGTTCTGATCAACACCGTGGTTGGTTTATGTCATCAATGATGACATCAGTGGCTATTAATGGTCATGCGCCATACCGCCAAGTATTGACTCATGGTTTTACCGTTGATGAAAACGGCCGCAAGATGTCTAAGTCGCTAGGCAATGTTATTTCTCCACAAAATGTGATGAATAAACTAGGTGCCGACATTCTACGTTTATGGGTTGCCTCTACCGATTACACGGCAGAAATGACTGTGTCGGATGAAATATTTAAGCGCTCTGCCGATCGCTACCGCCGTATTCGTAACACTAGCCGTTACTTACTAGCTAACCTAAATGGTTTTGATCCAAAAACTGATCAAGTTGCTGTTGATGATATGGTTGAGCTTGATAAGTGGATTGTTGGTCGTGCTGCTCAGTTGCAAGACGAAATTTTAGCCGCATACGATAGCTACCAAATGCTATTAGTAACGCAAAAGCTAATGAACTTCTGTACGGGTGAGCTTGGTTCGTTCTATTTAGACGTCATTAAAGATCGTCAGTACACAGCTAAAAGTGACAGCCATGCACGTCGTTCTTGTCAAACAGCGCTTTATCATATTGCAGAAGCAATGACGCGCTGGATGGCACCTATTATGAGCTTTACCGCACAAGAAATTTGGGAAGCTTTACCGGGTGAGCGTAGTAACTACGTATTTACATCTGTTTGGTATGATGGCTTACAAGCGCCAACAAATAGCCAATTTAGTAACGATGACTGGTTAGAAATTCTAACAGTACGCGACGAAGTAAACCGTTTATTAGAAGCTGCACGTAAAGAAGAAGTCATTGGTGCAACGCTTCAAGCAACAGTTAATTTATTTACGGGTAAAGAGCTTGCCGCTAAATTAAATGCGCTTGGTGATGAACTGCGTTTTGTATTATTAACATCGGCCGTAAATGTTTCTGAAGTTGATAGTCAGCCAGCTGATACACAAGCTACCGAAATTGAAGGTTTATTCATTAGTGTTGCTGCAACAGATGCTGCTAAATGTGAGCGTTGTTGGCATTACAGTGAAGATGTAGGTGTTAACCCTGCTCATCCTGAAATTTGTGGTCGTTGTGTAAGTAATGTTGACGGCGAAGGCGAAAAGCGTCAATTCGCTTAGGAGTTATTCTTAGTGAGCAAACTAGCCCAAAAAAGTGGTTTAGTGTGGCTTTGGTTGAGTCTATTACTATTAGTAATAGACTTTGCCAGTAAAACACTTGTTGTAGGGACTATGGCTTATCAAGAGTCGATAAACTTACTCCCTGTTTTTAGTATTACTTATGTGCATAACTATGGTGCTGCTTATAGCTTTTTAAGTGAAGCGGGTGGTTGGCAGCGTTGGTTTTTAAGTGCGATTGCCATTGCTATTAGTGCTTTACTTGTGTGGTGGCTAAAACGCTTACCTGCAACAAACAAAGTACTATGCGGTGCTTATGCACTGGTACTTGCAGGCGCTATTGGTAATTTATACGATCGTATTGCGTATGGTTATGTAATCGACTTTATTCACGTATTTTATAAAGACTCACATTTTCCTGTATTTAATATTGCTGATTGCGCTATTTGTATTGGCGCAGCATTATTGTTATTTGATGCCTTTACCGGCGAGAGTCCGAAGGAGCATAAAGCATGAGCCAAGCTGTAATTGGTGAAAACTCGCAAGTTATTTTCCATTTTTCTATTAAATTAGAAGATGGCTCTGCCGCTGATTCTACCAAGGTGCACAACAAACCTGCTAAATTAACAATGGGCGATGGCAGCTTAACGGCAAACTTCGAAAAGTGTTTATTAGGTTTAACTGCAGGCGAAAGTAAAACGTTTGAATTAGAACCTGAAGATGCGTTTGGTCAGCCAAATCCAGATAATATTTACTACGTTGACCGTAGTAAATTTGGCCCAGAAACACCAGCCAAAGTAGGTGCAATAATTGCGTTTACTCAACCTGACGGTACTGAGCTTCCTGGATTAGTTCGCGAAGTGCAAGGTGAGTCGGTAACGATTGATTTTAATCACCCTTTATCTGGCCAACGTTTAACGTTTGAAGTTGATATTATTGAGGTGGAAGGTTAATGGAAATATTACTAGCTAATCCACGCGGCTTTTGCGCTGGTGTTGACCGTGCTATTAGTATTGTTGAGCGCGCCCTAGATATTTTTGAAAAGCCAATTTATGTGCGCCACGAAGTAGTACATAACCGCTATGTGGTTGATGGATTAAAAAGTCGTGGTGCGGTATTTGTTGAAGAGCTTGATCAAGTACCTGACGACAGCATTGTTATTTTTAGTGCACATGGTGTTTCGCAAGCTGTTCGCAGTGAAGCAAAACGTCGTGATTTAAAAGTATTTGATGCAACGTGTCCGCTTGTAACTAAAGTACATATGGAAGTTACACGTGCGAGTCGTAAAGGTATTGAGTGTATTTTAATTGGACACCATGGCCACCCTGAAGTAGAGGGAACAATGGGACAATATGATAACTCAGCCGGTGGCATTTATCTTGTTGAAACCGTTGATGATGTTGTTGCGCTTAATGTAAAAAATGCTGAAAATCTTTTTTATTGCAGCCAAACAACACTCTCAGTTGATGACACAGCAGATGTTATTGATGCACTACGCAATAAGTTTCCATCAATTGACGGACCTCGTAAAGATGACATTTGTTATGCAACGCAAAATCGTCAAGACGCTGTTCGTGACTTAGCTGATAAAGTTGATGTGCTATTAGTTGTTGGCGCTAAAAATAGCTCTAACTCTAATCGCTTACGTGAACTTGCAGATAAAATGGGCACAGTTGCTTATTTAATTGATGACGCAACTGATGTACAAGAGCAGTGGGTTTCAGGCTCTAAATCAGTTGGCGTAACTGCGGGAGCATCTGCGCCAGAAGTACTTGTACAACAAGTAATAAGCCGATTAAAAGAGCTTGGTGGCACACAGGTTGTTGAGAACCCAGGTGAAGTAGAAAATATAGTATTTGCTGTTCCTGTAGAGCTACGTTAATTTAAATATATTAAACATTTAGATTAAAGGAGAGTCGTTATGAGCAAGTCACTTCAAAATGATGGTTTGCTTTTTTCGGCTCTTTTTAATGAGCGAGGCGTATTAGCCACGCTTATTGTTTCTCAAGTTATTGCTATTGTTTTAGCTTTTGCACCTAATGTAGAAGGAGATATTTGGCTACGACTTGGGATCATTAGTTTGTTTATGCATTTAATTGTTTTAGTCGGTACCTCTTCTTTATACTTTTGTAGATTTTTCTTACAAAAACGTACTCAAACTTTTCAATTAAGTCTATTTTTTGCCTTTTTTTTATTATCTACCTGTATTTTTAGTATTTTATTTTCTCATTTTGCTTTTGATATAGATGATACAAATAACCTAATTTATTTCACACTTCGCAATTGCATTATAGTGGCTTTGCTGGCGGCTTTATTCGTCCAGTTTTTATTAATTCATTTTGAAAAAGAGCAGCAAACTAAAGCTCTTTCTCGTGCTGAGCTTGATGCCCTACAAGCTAGAATACGTCCTCATTTTTTATATAATAGTTTAAACACTGCTGCAGAACTTACTCATCATGATGCCGATGCGGCAGAACAGGCTATTTTAGCATTAGCCGCATTATCGCAGGCTGCAATGCACTCGGGGAAGAATGTATCTCTTGAAGATGAAATAACGCTGAGTAAGCAATATATCGCACTTGAAACGTGGCGTTTTGGTAATCGCTTAAGAGTTGATTGGCAAATACCTAATGAACTACCCGCATTGAGTATTCCTTGCTTAACCCTGCAGCCATTAATTGAAAATGCTGTATGCCACGGCGTTGAAACAAGTGAGCATGGTGCAGAAATAAAAGTAGAGCTACATATCACTACCGGCTATATAACCATGATTGTTTCTAACCCTATAACAATTTCTAATGCTCAAACTAGGCCTAATAACGGAATGGCGCTTGAAAATATTCGCCAGCGATTAAATATTTATTATAAAAATAAAGCGCAGCTAACAATTACTAATAAAAATGATGTGTTTAGGGTCAAGGTCGTTATCCCTAAGCTAATTGAGGGCAGTGTATGAATGTACTCATTGTTGATGATGAACCTCTTGCGAGATCTCGCTTAATCCGTTTGTTGGCACATGATAAAAGCATAGTTGTACAAGGTGAGGCAAGTAATGGTAAGGAAGCTCTAGTACTTGCTAAAAAGCAAACACCTGATTTGATTTTTTTAGATGTTGATATGCCTGGTATGAATGGTTTACAAGTTGCTAATGAGCTCAATAGTCTAACTCTACCTCCTGCTATTGTTTTTATAACTGCCCACCCTGAGCATGCCTTCGATGCTTTACAATTAAGCGCTGCAGGTTATTTAGTTAAACCTATTTCAGAGCAATCACTGCAGAAGGTACTTAAGCAAGTAGGCCGTTTAAATAAAGTACATATTCAAAAACAACAAAATGTAAAAGTATCTTATCAGTTAGCGGGTACTCTACGTAGTGTTGATATAAATGATGTTTTGTATTTTAGTGCCGAAGAAAAGTATACCAAAATGATATTCTCGGGTGGAGAAGCTTTACTGGAGCAAAGCCTAAAGCAATTAGAGCTGCAATATCCCGCATATGTTTTACGAATTCACCGCAATACTTTAGTGAATAAACAAAAAGTAATAGCCTTGCATTCAAAAGGGAATGGCAATCATATGATTGAGCTACAAGGGTGCAGTGAGTTATTGCCAGTGAGCCGCCGCGAGCTTAAATTAGTTAAAAATACGCTTTAGACTTATTTCGCAATTAAGTTGCCTCTGACTTAAATGCATTTACGCTTAATTACTACTGTTTTGTTGAATGAGCCGATTTAATTAACCGTTTATCAACAAATATAACCGCTTGTCTTAGTCCTCATTGATTCCTCAAATAAATAGCATAAACTTATAATCAGATAATTTTTATTTGGTTCTACTATGCAGTCATCTCAAACAAAAGTGCAAAGAGGCTTCACTCTAATTGAAGTGTTAATTGCATTTATTATTCTTAGTTTTGGCCTTCTAGGCGCAGTTGCCCTGCAAGCAAAAGCAAAGCAAGCAAGCTTTGATTCTATGCAGCGTGCTGCTGCAGTTGCACTTGGTAATGATATTGTGCAGCGTATCCGTGCTAACGATACCCCTCAAATAGCGGGACTGTACACACAAACATTTGATAGTGAAACTGCTACGACAACCTCGCAGGCGTGCTTCACAAACACTTGTAGCGCAGCGCAAGTTGCGGCCTTAGATCTTGAGCAGTGGAAAAGAGCTATAAGAGCTCGAGAAAATACGGGGTCTTTAGATGGTGCTACCGTATGTATTGCACCTACAGTAGTTGCTGGCTCGGGTGGTAAGGCATTTAATTTAGAAGTAATTGTTTCGTGGCAAGGTCGACAAGAGTTTAATGCAAATGATGCTACTGGCGCAATAAAGTGTGGAACGGCTGACAAAAAGCGCCGCTTAGTTGTATTAACTAGTTACATTTACCTTAGGAGCTAACATGAAGCAAAAAGGTTTTACACTTGTAGAAATGATGATTTCATTATTTATTGGTGGATTAATACTAGGTGGCGTTATGTTCACCTATATAGGTATGAAAGTAACCACTAAAGATACGATGACTATTGGTGAACTTCAAGAATCAGGGCGCCTTGCAATTAACATAATGCAACGTGATATTGAACAAATTGGCTTTTGGGGAACTTATTATGACGATTCGTTCACTGCAGTAAATACAGATACACTAGCAAACCCTGGAACAGACTGCTTTGAAGGATTAAATAATGGGAGTTTTCCTGATTTTGCTACAGCTAGTAATTTTAGAACTATTTACGCAAAGGTTGCTGGAGAATCAAAAGAGCTTAACTGCCTAAATAATCCAATTAAAAGTACTGACATTATTCAATTAAAATTTTTACAAGGTAAGAGTTTAACAGTTAATACAGTAACTAATGAGACTCAGGCCGATGAAAACTACTTTGTAGCTGAGCAAGAGAAAGCTCAATTTTTCCGTGGAACGGTTAACGCTGCGACTCTTAATGTTAATGCAACCGTTTGGCCATACAGCCATCATGTTTATTATCTATCAGAACAAACTTATAAAGTTAATAATAAAAATTTAACTGTACCTGCATTAATGAGAAAGCGCCTGGTTGGTGGAAGCATCAACACAGAAACTATTATGGAAGGTGTTGAGAACATGCGGTTTGTTTTTGGTCTTGATACTAACAGTGATAATCGTGTAGATACCTACCGAAGTATTCAAGATATGAAGTATACAGATTGGGAAAATCGTAAAGGTATTTTAACTGTTCAGGTTTTTTTATTAATACGCGCATTACAACCAGACCCAGGAGTTAAAATTAAAAACCAAACTTATACATTAGGTGAGGATGAAGATAAGCGTGTATTAACATTTACCGATAATTTCAGACGTACTGTGTTTACTACTACTATTCGATTAAATAATGTTGGATCAAATTTATGGCGTATCTAAAACAATCACAAAAAAAACAGCAAGGTGTAGTTCTAATTACAGCTTTAATAATGGTTATTGCAGTGACCGGTATTGCTGTGACACTTATGAGCAGTAGTAGTATTGATATTAAAATTACCAATGCAGCACAAGAGCGCGAAGTGGCCGAGAATGAACTCATTGGTGAAGTGCAGCGCATGATCTCTGATGAGGCAAATCAAGGCGCTAATAATCAGTTCTTCCTGACTCCCGATGAAGTAACTGCAATCGCGGATGGTGATGACAAAGGTATGGTGATTGCAAATCATGCAGATATGCAAAGCAAAATGACTAACCTGAACAAGGGGGCGTTAGATTTAGAATGTCCTCGACGCTTTAATTTTACTGCAGGTATATCGTGCAATATGTTACAGGTTGCCACCACAATAGAATATGGATCTAAAAGTAAACATGAACTAACTATTGTTACAGGTATAGCACAAGAAATGGCCAGCGTAAGCAAGGGGATTTAAGATGAAATTTAAATTAAACAAAGTGTTAGCCTCTTTGCTTGGCTTAACAATAAGTATGTCGGTATTCGCTGAGGATATTGAGCTTTATGTAAATCATGATGTAGAGACAGACGAAAATCCAAGAGTGTTAATGATATTTGATACCTCTGGCAGTATGGATTGGAGCGTTATCAATGGTGATGATCAAGTCTGTTACACAAAGTATCAATATGAAGAGACAACTGGACGTGGCAGAAATCGTCAAACTGTTACATATGATGCTTACCAACAGGTTACATGCTTTGCAAGTAAGCCAGAATATAATGAATACAATGAGCAATGCTATATAGGTGTAAATGGCGTTGCAGTTGCAGATTGCCATGACCGAAGAATCGATGTAGCTAAAAATGCGATGACACAATTAGTCAATGATAATGATGATATTGATTTTGGTTTGATGCGATTTAAGGATAGTGCTGGAGGGTATGTAGTAGCTAAGGTTGGAGCTAATAAATCAAATATTTTACAAGACATTGATGATTTACCTGCCAGTGGTGGAACTCCAATAACAGAGACATTATGGGAGGCTTATCGCTATATAACAGGGCAAAACCTTGATTATGGTCGATTCTATAATGATCGAGATAAAAGTATCGATAACAATGTAACTTATAGATCACCTTTTGAGCAGAGTAATGGTGAACCATTACGCTGTGATAACTCAATTAATATTATTTTAATGACAGATGGTGATCCAACTAATGATGATGGAAGGGACGCTTCAATTGCAGCTGTCCATAACAACCTTTTTACTGATGCCATCCCTTTTGACAGTGGTCGCTATAGCGGAAGCTATTTAGTTGCAATGGCTAAAATATTACATGGTACCTCGGACACGAAAGTGGATTTATACACTCCAACAAGTGATGTATTAGATACAGGCCGTGTATACACAATAGGTTTTGGTACAGGAATGAGTCAAGGGGGAATTGCTCTACTAGACAAGGCGGCAAGTGTTGGTGGAGGGCAGTATATAGAAGCAAGAACTGCAGAAGCGCTTTCAGAAGCATTAAAAAATACTATTTCAAGAATTAGAGAAGTAAATGATAGTTTTTCATCGCCTTCAGTTGCGAGTAATAATGTAGATCAAACTCGTAGCCGGGATGCTGTTTATTTTGCCATGTTTTACCCTGAAACCGGTGCTCGCTGGCGTGGAAACTTAAAAAAACTGAAAGTATCAGGGAATCAAATTGTTGACTCAAAAGGATTGTCGGCACTTGATGAGAATGGTTTAATTGACGAAAATGCAGAAACATTTTGGTTGCCAAGTGGGGAGCCAGCAGATGGTAACTTAGTTGCACAAGGTGGTGTGAACCTTCATTTAACGACATTAGATTCAGATAGCCGTAATTTATACACTGACAATCAGGGATCTATAGTAAATTTTAATACCTCAGTTGTGAGTGATATTCTCAATTTAGTCGATAACAATCCGCTAAGCTTATCGAGTAATGATATCAAATGGGCAATGGGTATAGACGTTGATGATGAAGATGGCGATGGGTCTAAGGTTGACCAGCGCAAAGATATTTTTGGTGACCCTCTGCATTCTAAACCTGTTGCAATCGATTATGGTAATGATGATATTCGAGTTTTGATAGGAACTAATGCTGGCTTTTTACATATGTTTAAGGATTCAGATGATAGTGTAAGTGAAAGTTGGGCATTTATACCGTCTGCTTTATACAACATTATTGAACCTCTACGTGAAAATCAAGCCGATACGAAAGTATATGGTATGGATGGTCCTATTAGTATTTATTTTGATAATAAAAACTTAAATAGTGATGGTTTAAATGACGGTATTATTGATGCGAGTGGCGACGATAAAGTGTGGGCTTTTGCGGGGATGCGTCGCGGTGGTAAAAATTACTACGGACTTGATATAACAAACCCGAACATACCGAAAAAATTATGGGACGCTCCAATCGAAGGTGGTAAAGGTGATTTTAAAGAGCTTGCACAAACCTGGTCAAAGCCACAAATAGCCTACATTAAAGCATTTGGTGATAAGCCTTTATTAATTTTTGGTGCTGGATACGATACAAATAAAGATGCAGCTATTCGTAGTGAGGATGATATAGGGCGAGGTATCTATATTGTTGAAGCTGAAACCGGTAAAAGGGTGTGGGCATTAACACCGGATATTAATGGCTTTAAAGGTAAGCATAGTATTGCTGCAGATATAACCACGCTTGACTCAGATTATGATGGATATATAGACCGAATTTATGCGGCAGATACCGGTGGTGATATTTGGCGTGTAGATATGCCAGGTAGTAACACTAGCGAGTTTAGCCATTATAAATTAGCTGAACTTGGTAGTAATAAAGCAACTGAAGACAGACGCTTTTTCTATAAACCACTCGTAGCACGCACAATTTATAGTAAAGTAAGCGAGTCAACAGTTAATGGTAGCACCGTTATAACACGCTTAGATACACCGTATGATGCCATAGTTATCGGCAGTGGTAATCGCTCAAAACCAACCGGCACCAATGAAAAAGATCAATTGTTTATGATCAGAGATGAAAATACGGTTACTAAATCGTATAAAACGAATGCACCAGATACTATTGTGCCTGCTGATTTGATGCAAATGAATTCAGACCCATTTGGCAATGCTCTAGATGACGTTGATGATTTTGTTGACTTAGAAGTGGGCTTGGCTAAATTTAATGGCTGGAGATATGAGTTAGGAACGGGTGAAAAGTCGCTAGCTGCTGCTACAGTTGTTGGAGGTGTTGCCTATTTTACAAGCTTCACTCCTGCATCAGATACATCGACTGAAAATCAATGTTCGCTAAGTGGTGGTGGTGGTTCTTTATACGCTTTTCACTTACATTACGGTACTAAAGTGTATGACGACCTTAAATTTACAACCAGCTATGATGTACCAGACACACCTCAGTTATACTTTGGTGAAAGCCCTTCATGTGTAGATGGTAATGGCGATGGTAAATGTGATGACGACCCAACAGTTGACGTAATACAAGAAAGTCAGTTTTATTTAATTGGGCCTGGTATTAAAGGTGAAAATGCGGAAAATCCAATGAAACCTGTAGAAATAAAAGGTCCTGGTTTAACTGTTGTTGATGGTAAAGTTGTGTTGGTTAATGACAATGCAGTAGGGTTTGGCTTTAAAACCCAACAAACATATATCTATAAACGTGAAGAAAATGACGAAGTTAATAATTAAGGAAATTAGATGAAAAAACAACACGGGTTTACCTTAATTGAGCTGATGATAGCCGTTGCTATCGTCGGCATACTCGCTTCAATTGCGCTGCCTAACTATACTGAATATGTAAAGCGTGCTTCGCGCGCTGAAGCTGCTGCAGCATTGTTAGATGCTGCAAACAAGGAGGAGCAGTATTTTGTCGATAATAGGGAATATACAGAGACATTTACTGATTTAGGATTGCAAAGTAAGACCGAAAATGGCCATTTTGAGCTATCCATAAAGGTAGTCGATAGCAATACTTTCACTATTACAGCTAAGCCTATAGCCGGTGCTGTAAAGGGGGATAACGATTGTAAAGAGCTTACAATTACTGACACAGGCCTCAAAGGTGCAAAAGGAAGTAAAGGTAACTCTGATATTGATTATTGTTGGGGTCGATAGCCTAGATTACTTCTTCTGACACTTATCAGTTGATTTGATGCGAATTCTACCCGTTTGACTTACAGATAAAGCCAATCCTTCGAGATTGGCTTTATTGCTATTGGGGCAATATATAAAAGTCCCATTTTGAAAACCATTTAAAGAACCATCTGGACGAAATGTAATGGCGTTGCGCGGATACTCTAAAGTATCAGCATCATGGACATCCTCGAAAGTGCTTAAGAGTAACTCATCATCATCTAGAGTCGTTGATTTATCTTTATCGATAAATAGTGACATTTGACCATCCCACTCGTCCTTTGTACATTGACTGCCTTTTAGTGCGCAAAGCGTGACGTAAGTACCATTTTCAATTGCGTAAAGGCGGCCATAATTTATATTTCGATGTAGTAGATTCACATGGTTATCTAATCGGTTTTTAGCCAAGAAGTCTGGATAAAACCACATCGATAATTGACTGATTACAATGACAACAGCCATTGAAACCATTAATTCAAGAAGTGTCACTCCCTTGTTTTTTGATATTGATAATCTCATCCTTGAAGACCTGAGTTAATAAATGATTAACTCAGTCTAGTAAATGATACAAATATGACAAGATGAATTTGTATGTTTTTTAACCGCAAGTCTGAGCTGTATCACCGGTATAAAAAGAAGTACCAGATTGAGATACTGTTAAAGCTTTATTATTTTCACTGCCATTATTAGGACAAAATACAAAATCACCGGGGTTCGTTGTTATTCGACCACTGGTATTAAACCGTAATCTCCTATCATTACCAGTATATTTTATTTTGTCATTAAGGCTTATTTTTTCCATAACTCGTAGTAAAGAGTCTGTAGAGCTGTTGTATTGACCGCTATTATCACCATCAATGAATACAATGATAATTTTATTTCTGTCCCATCGATTACGACATTGCATTGTGTCATTTTGATTTTTTACTTCACCGTGCTGCGCGGCACATATAACGACTATTTCATCTGTACTTGCTGCTTGAGAGCGTGCATAGCTAATATTTCTTTTTAACTCCAACAAAAAATTCTCAGCTCTATTTTCTTCTAGCATATCGCTGCTATTCCAAATCGCAATTGATGCAATGATCCCAACGATAGCAACGGTTACCATGAGTTCTAAAAGAGTGAATCCGTTTTGTTTGTTTTTCATATTAATCTCATTTACTGCTAGTCATTTAAGTATAGCTATTTTTATACAATAAATTATACCATGATCGGTTGTTTTATCACCGTAATTCAATCGCTTTGTTTGCTATGAACATCATGATTGTCTAAAATCGAGGCAACTGGAGCTTTCAAAAGTAATTAATATGAAAAAAATAGAAGCAATTATCAAACCTTTTAAGTTAGACGATGTGCGTGAAGCGTTGTCGGATGTAGGTATTACAGGTATGACGGTAAGCGAAGTTAAAGGCTTTGGACGTCAAAAAGGTCACACTGAGTTATATCGTGGCGCAGAGTATATGGTTGATTTTTTACCTAAAGTAAAACTTGATATTGTATTGACTGATGAAGATGTAGACCGTGCAATTGAAGTTATTGTAAAAACGGCACAAACAGGAAAAATCGGTGACGGTAAAATATTTGTCACTGATGTTGAGCGTGTAATACGTATTCGTACTGCTGAGGAAGATGAAGAAGCGATTTAAGATTTTCTTCTACGCAGTAAAAAGGCGCTTACTAAGCTGTCTCTTATACACAAATCCCTGCTAAGAAATTAGCGGGGATTTTTTTGAACTAAATCTCAATGTCATGATCAGATCTTCAAATC
>NZ_WTKY01000019.1:0-89581 GCF_011378815.1 Pseudoalteromonas sp. 31A1
TGTGAAAGTAGGACATTACCAGGCTTCAAATTGTAGAAAGCCCGAATCTAGCGATTCGGGCTTTTTTACGTCTGCAGAAAAGTGAAATGCGTGCAATTAATGCACACTACATCAACACCTAGCACGTAGGGCGAGCGTAGCGACTCCCAACGTTAAAATCACATCGAGAATAACTACAGTGTTCTTATTTCACGATCTGGATTATCCGCTACTGCGGTATTAGGCATTACATTTTTAGTAACGACAGCACCCGCACCCACAATACTGTTTTCACCAATACTCACACCCTCTAAAATAATTACACCTGTGCCAACCCATGCGTTATTGGCTAACGCGATAGGCGCTGCAAAGTTTTCTTACTAAGCCTTTTTGCTGGATTAGTAGCATGTGACACAGCTAAAAGCTGAACGTTCGGGCCAATTAAGCAGGCATCACAAATGGTGATTAAATAATTGGCCAGTGGCTAGTTGAGGTGTGTAATTAATATTTATAAAAGTAGGATTGTTAATGAAGGCTGAGATATTTAGTCGTTAATCGCTATTTAGTAGTTTTACCTAGTTGTCTTGTTCTAAATTTTATATAGATACTTCTAATAAAGTACTTAAGAAAACTGTACTATTACAGGTGTTTTAAAATAACTATAACGAGAAACATATGAAATTATTAACTGCAGCAACCTTAATAGTTGCTTCATCGACAGCTTTTGCACGCCCTGCACCGTTAGTGTCTATTCCTACTCATAATGCCTTTTTTAATAGTATTGCAGCGCATTGCGGTAAAGCTTTTGAAGGTGAAGTAGCGGTAGATAACGCGAAAGGGCCAAGCTCATTTACAGATAAAAAGCTGGTTATGCATGTACGTAAATGTAGCGAGACTGAGTTACAAGTGCCGTTTCATGTAGGAGACGATGCATCACGTACGTGGATCATAACTAAAACGGGTAGTGGCTTGAGTTTAAAGCACGATCATCGTCATAAAGACGGAACAGACGACACATCAACTATGTATGGTGGCCATACGCTTGATGCAGGGTTCGCGCAAATGCAGTCGTTTCCAGCAGACCAATACTCTAAAGAGTTATTCGTGAAAGAAGGCATTGCACAGTCTGTAGGTAATACATGGCAAATGTATATTTACCCAGAAGTATTTACTTATCGATTAATTCGCCAAGGACGTGAGTTTAAGGTGGATTTTGATTTAACTAAACCGATTACTCCACCATCAGCACCTTGGGGTTATAAAGACTAAGGCTACTTACCCTTGTTTGTATCTTCTTTAGTTTCGCATTGTAGTAAAACACTTAAATCTGGTTGGTAAGCACGTGGTTTTGTTGGAAAGCGCTCGTACTCTTGCACGCCTTCAAGTATTTTCAACATAAAGGTATTGCCGCGGCATAGACGGTCCGCATGGCGTAATAAAAATACACTTTGATTGGTAAAGTGTTTGTAATCGTCTGACTGGATTTCTATTTTATAGTTGTCTTCGCCAATTTTTGTTTGGTAGTAATGCACTTTGTTGTCAAAGTCGTAGAGCTTCTCTGTTTCGGCTTTTTCAGCAAGTGCAGTATTTGCACTTGAAAGGGCCACCAGTGTAGCGCCTATAAATAAGCGTGGTGCGTTTATTCCTTTCATAAAATGTATCCTTTAATTTGCGAACTTTATACCCATTAATAAGAGTAATAAGGTCGATTTCTTTACGTATTAGTCTAACACCCAAAAAGGGAAAGTGTGATGTTCAAACAAATAAAACAACTTTTTGCTGTATTCGATGAACAGCAGCCAAGTATGCAAGAGCACGATTTAAAAACAGCTGTTGCTGCATTATTAATTGAAGTTATGCGTGCAGATACCAAGCTTGAACATGATGAACAACGAACCCTGACTGTAACCTTAAAAAAGTATTTTAATTTAACAGATATTGAGGTTAATGAGCTTACTAATAACGCGGCAAGCAGCTTAGATGATTCGATAGATTACTTTCAGTTTTCAAAACAGATTAATGAGCATTGCAGCGCGGCGCAGCGAATTGAAATAATAGAGTTATTATGGCGCTTAGCGTATGCCGATGGAGAAATAGATCCCCAAGAAGACTACGTAATACGTAAAGTAGCAGGGCTTTTATATGTAACGCATACCGATTTTATCGCCGCAAAACTCGCGGCGACAAAGTAATTAGTTATTTAGGCGTGCAAGTTACCTTAACTTACTTGCAACGCTTACTAACTGATGAGCAAGCGCCGATACTCGCTCTGTAGTAACAGGTTCATTAATTTGCCCATTTTCATCAAACAATGTCTGTACAGCGGGTACTGCAAGTTGATCGGCAAGCACTAACGATCCAATACCACTTAATATATCACGTACATGATTTAAACCGCGTAACCCACCAAGTCCACCTGGTGATGCTGAAAACAGCGCCACTACTTTATTGCGAAAAGCAGGAACAGCACCTTGTTCCGTGCGCGATGCCCAATCAATCGCATTTTTAAGTGCTGCAGTTATAGATCCGTTGTACTCTGGGCTTGCTAGTAAAATACCGTCAGCTGCACGTAGTTTGTCTTTTAAAAGCTGTACATCGCTTGGGGTACCTTGCGCTTCAATATCTTCGTTAAATAGTGGGATGTTTAATTCGTTTAGTTTTATTACTTCTACTTCAGCACCTGTTTGTAGAGCAAAACGTGCTGCCTCATTAATAATTTTTTGATTAAAGCTTTCTTGTCGAAGACTTCCTGCTAGGGCGATAATTTTTGGTGCTGACATGCTAGTGACCTTTTAGTGTTTAAACTTACAACGCTAATGTAGCAAAATTTTACTTGTAGAAAACCCCAATAAACGCAACACTTGTGTGCGTAAATGCACATAAGTATAAGGTAAGCAGAATGGCGATAAAATTTGAAGATTGGCAAGACGTTAAAGTAGCGTTTGAAGTAGCACGATTAGGCACGTTAACGGCAGCAGCAGAAGAGCTTAATGTGCACCACAGCACAGTACTTAGGCGAATTAATAATCTTGAAAAAAACTTAAATGCACGCCTTTTTCATCGCCATGCTCGTGGTTACAAGGTTACTGAAATTGGCACCAAGTTATTTGAAACAGCACAAACTATCCATAGCTCCTTAGAGCAGTTACATAACGATATAGCAGCAGCCGATAGCACCCTTAGAGGGAGTTTATTGCTAACGACGGTAAGTGGCTTTATGGATGTACTTGGTGATGTATGTGAGCAATTTCAGGCATTACATCCGCAAGTGCAGTTAGAAGTTATTTTAGAACAAAAAAGGTTAAGGCTCGATCACGGACAAGCACATATTGCAGTTCGTGCAGGCCCAAGGCCTGATGAAGGCGATTATATTGCTCAGCATTTAGCGCAGTTATCATCGGGTTTATACGCTAATAAACGTTACATTAATAAGTACGGGATGCCTAAATTATTAAGTGATTTACAACAACATAATTTTGTATCGGGTGTGGCGGGTTTTAATGCCCGCGTGCCTTATTTTGCATGGGCTGATGAACATATTCCTGCATCGCAAATTAAGCTGCGAGTATCTGAAACCGCAGAAGCGACTCGTGCAATAATTAAAGGGCTAGGCATTGGCGGATTACAGCATGACGTAGCGGCGCAATATTCTGATTTAGTACCTATATTACACAGTGAGTTAAGCTGGCCTACCGATGTATGGTTAGTCACGCATCACCTAGTACATCGCACTGCTAAAGTACAAGCTTTTGCAGGGTTGTTAAAAACACACTTTAGTAAGTTAGCTGCTAATCAATAGTTTTAGCAGCATTTTAGCTGTGTTTTAAATGATTATAGTGTTTTTTTTACTTCTATGCCTAGGCGTTTAGCCAAGCGTACTAAGTTAGCTCTATCTAATTCAAGTACTCTTGCTGCTGCTGACCAGTTGTAGTTATGCTTCTTTAATTGCTCGGTAATTACGTTGTATTGCAATGATTCTACAGCTTGCTTTAAAGGTTGGTTGATTAAGGTGTTGGTTGTACTTTGGCTTGCTACTAGAGAGTTTTGTGGCGCACTTGGGGTTAAATCACAGTGCTCGCTTGTAATGGTTATTATTGGATTTTGCCATTGGCTTTGTTTTGCTTTTAGGGCGCTGCGACTAATAACATGTTCAAGCTCGCGAACGTTACCTGGCCAGTTGTACTGATTAAGCAGTACTTGCGCTTCAGGGCTTAGTTTTAATTGTTTTATCCCTAATTTACGGGCTGTTTGCTCAATAAAATAACCAGCTAAGAGTGTTATGTCGTGCTCGCGTTTACTAAGTGGTGGCACAGTAATAGGGTAGACACTGAGGCGATGGTATAAATCGGCTCTAAAGCGACCTTGAGCTACTTCTTCTTTTAAATTTCTGTTGGTTGCGGCAACTACGCGTACATCTACGTACTTTGGCGTGTCTTCTCCTACCGTTTGTATTTCGCCACTTTGTAGCACTCGTAATAGTTTACTTTGCATGGTCAGGGGCAGTTCGCCTATTTCATCTAAAAATAACGTGCCGCCATCAGCTAATTGAAATTTACCTTGGCGCGAATTTTGTGCGCCTGTAAAAGCCCCTTTCGCATGACCAAAAAATTCACTTTCAGCAAGGTTCTCAGGAAGCGATGCACAATTTAAGTGAATAAGCGGTTGATCTTTTCGAGCTGAATTTAAGTGAATATTACGCGCTACAAGCTCTTTCCCTACTCCTGTTTCACCTAATATAAGCACGCTAAAGTTAGATGCTGCAACGAGTTTAATTTCGTTTTTAAGTGTTTGCATTAGCGGACTTTGACCAATAATTTCACCGCCATCTCGTGTTAACGCTTCACGATTTAGTTCTTGCACTAATGCACTTGAGTGCTGTGCATGCTGTTTGTAATGGGCAAGCTCTAAAGCTGTTTTAAAGTGCGCACTACACAGTGTTTGTAAAGTATTGAGTGTATCAGCGCTTATGCTGTTAAATGCATTGGCGTTAAGGCTATCAAACGTAAGTACGCCAAGTAGCGCGTTTTTATCATAAAGAGGTAAACCTAAACATGCATGTACCGGTATGTCGCCGGTTTTAGCTAATAGCAATCCGTCGTATGGATCGGGTAGTGGGCAGTCGTGCGCAAATTGTAGCGCGAGTGTGCTTTTGCAAATAGCTTCTAGACGAGGGTGTTCTACTATCTTAAATCGCCTGCCAAGACTGTCGGACATTAATCCTTTAATTGCCAGTGGTTTTAATTGCTCACCCTGAAGCACTAATAACGCACTTGCATCACTAGGAATCACCCGCTCAACCGTTGCTAGTAATTGATCAAAGCTATGCTCGTGTAGTGTACTTTGAGCAAGCTCTAGAGCAACTTGGGTAAGGTTGAATTGCTGGTTCATGTCAAAATGACCTGTTTGTGTTCTTATGAGTTAATTTATAGTAGGTCATAAAGACTCATACTGTAAAGTGGTTTAATTTAACTTATTGAATTTAATTAATTAAATTTGTTGGCACAGTATGTGTAATAGCTAAGTAACGTAGTTAGTTACAGAGATCGCTATGAACACACTAATGCTGAATAATTTAAATAATCAAACACAGTTTAGTTCACTATACGAAACAGTATTATTTGCTGCCAATACTGCATTGGCTGTGAGTTTAGTGTGTATTACGGCAAGTACTTTAATTAGCTACCCGTTTGCTGAGTACTTTTCCATGGCGGTGCAAGTATCAGCTCATATTGGCACTATTGTTATTGCTGCTATTTTAAAAGTAAGTTACGTACTGCGCTGTGTTGCACAACATGGTTTAGGGCAGGAGGTACGATAATGCGCCCTATAAACTTAACTGAGCCAATGCCAGCACGCGTTGCTATTCATCAAGTATCTCAATGGCCATTATGGATGCTCGCTTTTAGACCTTTCTTTTTAGGCGGTGGCTTATTGGCATTTTTGTCGGTGGGGTATTGGCTACTTATTTTAACAGGCCATGCAAGTTGGCACTTATCGATACCTGCGACATTATGGCACGCGCACGAAATGCTGTTTGGCTTTGCAGGAGTTGTAGCTGTTGGCTTTTTACTTACCGCTGCACAAACATGGACAGGCGTGCCGAGCATAAGTGGCAAAGCCCTTATGTGGCTTACGTTTATATGGCTTGCAGCGCGCTTAGCTTTTTTTGTGATATTGCCTGATATTACTCATTTTAATTTATATGCTGCACTTACATTACAAGTTATTTGGTGGTTAGGCGCCATAGCCGCGTTGGCTAATATGTTATTAAAAGCCAATAGCAAAAGTAACTATCCGTTTTTAGCTATTTTGGCTGTGCTTTGTGGGCTCAATGTATTGTATTTAATACTCATTTTACAGAAAAACATGCAGCTTGCACTTGGTGTGGTTGATACCGCAGTACTGGTCATTACTTTACTAGTTGGCATTGTTGCGGGTCGCGTTTTACCATTTTTTACCGCTAAAGGTCTAGGTTTAACCGCACAAGTTCGCACTCCTAAAATAGATAAAGCGGTGATGTATTTATCTATTTTGGCTATCACTTTATTTTTCATCAACAAGTTGTTTTTGAACACGATTAATCCTGCGTTAGTTGTTGCAACTGTTGCTGCGCTTCACCTGGTCAGGGCAGGTTTTTGGTGGGATAGCAAGGTATTGAGAGTGCCGTTGTTATGGTCTTTACATTTTTCCTACTTAGCGTTAGGCGTAGGGTTAATGATGGTTGCATTTAGCTTTTATAGCAGTGCAATACAATTTAAAGATGCGCTGCACTTAATCACTATTGGCACAATAGGTATGATGATTTTAGCAATGATGACGCGTGTATCACATGGTCATACAGGGCGGACACTCGCTATTCCTCATTACATGGCTGTTGCTTTTGCGTTTTTGCTTGTGGCCGCTATTACTCGTTCATTACTCCCTTTTATTATTGGGCCTCACCTTGCTTGGCAAATAAGTGCTTTGCTGTGGTTAGTGGCTTTTTCATTATTTTTAATTCACTGCACACCTATATTAACGCGGCGTCGTGTTGATGGGCGTCGTGGTTAGTTCATCCATAGGAAACACATATGTTATCTGATAAAACCATTGAGATTGTAAAAAGCACAGTTCCGTTATTAGCGCAGGCGGGTACGGTTGTTACCGATCATTTTTATAAGCGTTTATTTAGCCATAATCCTGAGCTTAAAAATATTTTTAATATGGCGAATCAAGATACAGGTCGTCAGCAATTTGCACTTTTTAATGCATTGGCTGCGTATGCACAAAATATTGATAATTTAGCCGTATTAAAAGAAGCGCTAACACGTATTAATCATAAGCATACAAGCTTGAATATTTTACCTGAGCATTATCCTATTGTAGGTGCGCATTTAATTGGTACTTTAAAAGAGCTTATTCCTGAGCAATTTACTCCCGATGTTGAATACGCTTGGCGCGAAGCTTACGGCGTACTTGCTGATATTTGTATAACCGAAGAAGCTGCTTTGTATGAGCACAGTAAAAATAAACACGGTGGTTGGGCGGGAACTCGCCAATTTGAAATAACCAACAAACAGGCTGAATCAGAACTAGTAACGAGCTTTACACTTACGCCAGTTGATGGCGAAGCTGTTATTACACATAAACCAGGGCAGTATTTAGGTATTAAAGTTAAGCCAGAGGGCGCTGAATATGAAGAAATTCGCCAGTATTCTATTTCGCAAAAAAGTAACGCTAAAAACTACCGTATTAGTGTTAAAAAAGAGCTACAGCCAAAGCCTGGCATGGTGTCTAATTATTTACACTCATTAGAGCAAGGCACTATTGTTGAGTTATACCCGCCGGCAGGAGACTTCTTTTTACGCAATAACACAAACCCAGCGGTACTCATTTCAGCAGGTGTTGGGCAAACGCCAATGCTGGCTATGCTTGAAACGTTATTAAGTGACAACTCTAATCAAGAGATTATGTATTTACATGCCTGCGAAAATACTCAGCAGCATTCGTTTTCAAAATATTTAAATGAGTTAAATGCAGTTTATAACCGTTTACAAACAATGACGTGGTTTAACCAAGCGACAGAGGGCGCTGACTTTACTGGGTTAATGAACCTAAACGCAGTACAAGCACAGCTACCATTGAGTAATGGTGACTTTTACTTATGTGGTCCTGCCGGTTTTATGGCATTTATAAAAAACCAGTTACTTGAATTAGGTGTTAAAAACGAGCAGATTCATTATGAAGTGTTTGGTCCGCATCAAGACTTGTAATAACGCTTTAAAATAGAAAAAGGCGCGCAGCGATATGCTGCGCGCCTTTTTTATTAATTTATAAACATTAATAAAGTGCCTTATAACTCTTTACAGGTAACACCTTCAAGTACTGTAGTAAGCTCTTTTTTAGGATAGTAAAGCTCGCATTGGTTATTACGTAGTTGCAAAATAAACTTCTCAGATTTTATATTATGCGCGCCCATAATTACTCTGCCATCAGACCCTTTACTCATTGCATGATCAATTAGCAGTTCGCTACGTTTAGTAAATACCGAATCGGCAAGTGTTACTAATGTGCCTCCCTTAGCTTGTTGAATTGCCTGTTGTAGTGTTGTAATAACGCTGGGATTAACGCTCGTTAATATAGCGGGTTTAGCAGGCTCACTATCTACACTTTGGCATCCGCCTAAAGCGAGCAAGGTGGCTAATGGGAGTAATAATTTAGCCATTACCTTTCCTCACCCAGCGTTGGCCAAGTTAAGTCCATATTACGCTGGGTAAATTGTACCGGCATATTTAAAGGAATGAGAGATTCACGAGAGCTTGAAAAATTAGCTGGTTCTGCTTTTGCAGCAGCCGTTCTAACTGGACAACTGCCATTTTCAACATGAAATAATGCGGTGGCTAAAACGGCCTCGTCACTGTCACCTAACTGATGATCAAAGTCGTCCTCAATTTCACAACCTTGAACATCAGCATCAAATTGTGGAGTAGGGGTTGGTGTAAAACCCGCAGCGTATTCGCCAAATCCTTTGCTATTTACGCCACTAAACTGAATAGTGTAATAGGTTGTTGCGCAGTTATGAGTTGGGGTAAAGCCATAGGGCTTACCGCAGGTTGTGTCGCCAATTAAAATAACTTCTGCGTCTATACCTTTTAAACCATTAATAAAAGCTTCTGATGCCGAACAGGTGCCTGATGTGCTTAATACATAAACCTTTGATAGGTTTAAATCAGGTAGGTTTTCACCTGTGCTAAAAAAAGTAGAGTAATCTATTTCTTCATCAATAAATGGAAAAGGCGAATCAACAGGTTGTTTATCGTTTTGTTGAGTTTGATAATAAAAGCGGTTGTTAACGTTGGCATTACCGGCAACCATATAAGCTAATTGTGCCGACAGTGCTAATAAACCACCACCGTTATATCTAAAGTCGATTACAAGCTCATCAATACCATCGGTTTTAAACTTATTTACCGCATCAATAAGTCCTTCTTGGGCAATGCTTATATGGCTATTAAATTGCATGTAACCCACGCTTGAACCATTTGCGGTTGTAATCGTTTTAACATTTTGAACAGGTGTTTGTTCAATATTACCAGCGGTTACATTAAATGTTTTTTCGGCGCCATCGTTACTGCGTACAACAATAGTATGTGAGTCGCCGTTAGTAGGACTAAATAAACCTTCGTTAAGCGTATCTACACCCGACTCTGTATTGGTATTAATGCTAACACCGTCAACTGAAAGTACAGTATCACCACGTTGAAAGCCTATTTGGCTTGCAGGTGAATCATCTTCAAGATAAGCGACGCGTAAAATACGGTCGGCTGTATCGCCAATAAACGCCCAATTTATACCGTAACCAGAAGTAACGCCCGATTGCGCTTCTTGAAAGTAATCTTCAGTAGGTTCTGAAAAATGAAAGTTATCTTTTTTTGCCCCTGAGTCGGTAAGCTGCTCTGTTTTTAATTGAGCGAAGTAATCGGCTACTGTTGTAAAGCTTTCAGGGTCGTTATCGGCAATCTCATCATACCAAAGGTAGGTTTCGTCGCTCCAAGAGCGAAGCCAGAGCTTTTCATAAAGGGCAGAACCCGTTTGATCTGGGTAGGGGTTGTTGTTATTAAAGGGATCGTTACCCGTACGAGGGGTTTCGCAAAAGTTTTTTAAATCGTTAGAGGGCTCAAATACCGCCGCTGTCCATGTTGGGCTGCTACTAACAGGTGTTGTAACTACAGGAGCAGAGTCGATACCGCCTCCGCCGCCACAACCCGTTAAAGCAAAGCCCGAAAGTGCTGCAAAAATGGCAAGCGAGGTTTTATTATTTTTAAACATAGTTAAGGACTTTCTGTAAATAAGTTGTTTAAAATATTACAACACTCGCTCGTTTATTCAACATTTATAACTTTGATTTATGTAAATGAGTGTTAAAGCTTAGAGCTTGCTCGCACTACTTGTATCTGCAAATGCTTGCTTTTTCCACGCATTAAATAACTTTTGCTGTTTATCAGAGATTTTTAAACCGTATGTTTTCTGCATGTAAGCGTAAGTGTCGGCTATACGTTTACGTGCATAGACAGGCGGTTCAACTACACGTTGCTTAAAGTTTACTTTTACTTCGCAGCGACCATACTGTGTGGCGTTTTCGCTAAGCATGCCAAAACGATAATTAGAGCGATCGGCATTAATTTCGCCAATAGCTGGCGCTAAGTTATTTATATCAGCTTCCATTTTTCTAAATTTAGCACTTACTTTACGGCAGTTTTTACGTCCGCCATCTTGCCAACATTGTAGCTGATGACCAAATTCCCACGCCGGAACAATATGTTCCCATTCAATACGTAGTGCTCGTACATTTACTTTGCCTGAGCGGGTAAGTGTATTTCGAGGAATGTAACCACAGTTAGAAGGATCAGGAATGAGTTTTTTGCCTTCTTTTTTAATATCACAACCGCAGTAAATACTTTTGGCGTTGTCAGGGAGGGTTTTAATTAAATGTCTTTTAGCCGTTGAAAAACGGGTAAATTGTTCGGCAGATACCGAAAAACACACACAACAAGCCAGTAAGGCCAGAATAAATCGAGTCATATCCATCACAAATGTGAACTACAGGAACAGGCAGTTTAAAGCCTTGAAGATAAAAGATAAAGTTAACTTAAGGCCTGCACTTATATTACTAAAAAGTGTCCGATTAATTTTTTATTCAAAGTTATTTTCACTATTCATTTATTTCTTACTATTTATCGTATTTTAACCACACAAGATTATACGTTAAGGAGTATGCTTAAAGCTTACTCAATATGGGGATTTGGATTGCAAATGAAATTTGTTGATTATTATGCAGTGCTTGGAATATCGCCTGATGCAGACGATAAAGCGGTTAAAGTAGCTTATAAAAAGTTAGCCAGAAAATATCACCCAGATGTAAGCAAAGAGCTTCAAGCAGAAGATAAGTTTAAAGAAATAGCAGAAGCTTACGAAGTCATTCATAACAAAGAAGAACGCACTAAATACGACGAGTTACGTCGTCATCAACAAAATCGTGCTCGTCAACAGCAAGGTAATTATGGTGGTAACAATGCTTCATCGCAAAGTAATTATCAGCAAAGCGATCCTCAAACCGATCAAGAGTTTTCTGATTTTGTTAATTCAATGTTTGGCGGCGCCGGTGGATTCAATCGTTCCGGGCAGGGCAGAAGTAACGCCGCTCGCGCGCAAAAAGGACAAGATGTGGAAATAGAGTTCCCGATTTTTCTTGAAGAGACTTTAGTTGATACCGTTAAGCCTGTTGAGTTTATGTTACCGCAGCGAGATAGTAGTGGTCGTGTCTCTGAAATTAAAAAATCACTTAAAGTGAAAATTCCCGCAGGTTCAGTAAATGGCGAACGAATTCGACTAAAAGGGCAAGGCGGATTAGGGTCAGCGAACGGGCAAAATGGCGATTTGTACTTACAAATTAGTTTAGTGCCCCACCCATTATTTGATGTTGAAGGTCATAACCTAAATATAGTCGTCCCTCTTGCACCATGGGAAGCGGCTCTTGGTACAAAAATAAATTTACCTACGTTGGCAGGCAAAATCCAATTAACTATTCCATCTAATAGTCAGTCTGGTCAACGCTTGCGTATTAAAGGTAAGGGATTAATGAGTAAAAAAGCCAAAGGTGATTTATTTGCTGTGCTTAAAATTGTTAATCCAACATCTGTTGATGATACCAGTAAAAAACTTTGGGAAGAATTAGCCGAAAAAGCTCACTTTGATCCCCGTAATAACTGGAGCAAGCCATAATGCAAATTATCGTGACACAAAAAGATGATTTACTTACTAGCAAAGAGCTATGTTTGAGTAGTGATATTAGCGAAGCAATTTTATATGAGCTAGTTGAGCACAATATTGCGGTTCCAATTGAGGGGAAGCATGTTACGCAGTGGCAATTTACGGTATCTGCAGTGACCTTAGTTAAAAAAGCGGCCCGTATTCAACATGACTTTTCGTTAGATTGGTCGGCAATAGCTTTAGTTTTACAATTGCTGGATGAGCGTGATGAGTTGATTTTCGAAAACGAAATGTTAAAGCGACATTTGAGTCGATTTAAACACTTGGAATAAAATCTGCCCTTGGGTACTTCCTAGGGCTTATTTACTCTTTGGTGAGAGTGCGCTAGTTCTTAAAAACCAATATGACTACTTTGATTTATTCTTACTTTTAATTCGGATAAATCGTTTTAGTCGTATGTTTTGCATAAGTAGTAATATTCCACTTAGGCAAAAAAGTACGCTGGTTGCTGCAAAACTAATAAGCAGCGGATTATTAAAGTCCTCTCGCTCATCGTAATCCATAATATGTAACATCCAAAAAAAGTCGAAAATTCGCCATAGTGTGCTGCAAACGGTGATAACTCTGCCGTTATTTTCTGACAAATACAGTGTTGTGTTAAATGTGTCGTCAAATTGTACCTGCCAAACATTGGTTTTATATCCAACTTCTCGCATACCTTGCTTTAGCAGTACAGCGCTTGTCACTTGAGCATCAATAAGTAAGTGTGCTTTAGCATTTGCGGTAATTTGTATTTTAGTTGGCGGCTCAAAAGGCCGGCCTGTTATACCGTTAAAGCTTTGCTGTTCATCTTTATTTATTACTGTAATTATAGGTGTGGTTAAAAAGTTCTCAAAAATTATTTGTGTTGGATTAACCACCTGAGATGCAATATCGTTAAGGGAGGCAACATAATCAGCCTGCGTAAATGGGTTATTAAGAGTACGTGTTGCAAGATGCTCCCCATGAACTTTATCAAGAGGAATAGCGCTCATGACTAAACCGCCTAATAGCCAAGCTAAAATTTGTAATGTGAGCAAATAACCGAGCCATTTATGTAACTTGCGAGCATACTTAAATATTTTTTTATTCATGTTTTAGTCTTATTATTTTTAGAGGCTAGTTTATTACATTAATGGGATTAGTTACTGCGACATTTTGTCGCAGTTTAAACTATAGCTTACTGTAATCATTTAAAAATAAAAAAAATTACACTTAAATTGCTAACATGACTTATTTGTTTAATTGAGCTGAGTGTTTGATATCCAGCTAGCTTTAAACGCTAAAAAATACTTAAAAGCTGCGAAATATCTATATAAAGTGGTTAATAGAGCATAGTTGATTTGGTATAACGGTAAAACTGCGTTAAAGTTTGCAATGAAATTATTAGAGGATAAATACGAAACGATGTCGGAAATTCAATTTTTAAATGTAGATCTTGAGCTTGAATCAAAGCAAGATATTAGTTTGCTAGTGGCAGACTTGAAAAAAGTCGCGACGATTTTACATTATGACAAAGACGAATACCGTCAATTAGCGCGTATTGAAGCAACAGGTGTAGTAAACACGCCTGACAAAGCAATAAACCATATATGTGAGCTTATTGAATCGTGTTCGCGTAACGCGCTAAAGCAATGGTTAAGCTGTTCACGTAGAACGTTTGATATTGGTTTTGAATCAGGCACTTCCCCTAAGTGCTTTAATCAAGCCTTAGATGCAGATACATTACTACGTATATCTGCGATTGGTGCGGGTATGGAAATTACAATTTACCCAATCGAAAAGTAACTATCTTCGCTCTACGACTGCTGCGGTCATTTTTGATACGCAGCACAGCTCATTGCGGCTATTTGTAATTTTTATTTCCCACACTGAACTACGTTTGCCAATATGAAACGCTCTTGCCGTTGCTGTTAAAGTGCCGTTGCGAGATGCTTTTAAATGACTTGCGCTAATTTCCTGCCCCACGCAGTAAAATTTTGTAAAATCGACAACAAAGTTAGCTGCATAGCTGGCAACTGTTTCGGCAAGTACAACGTTAGCACCGCCGTGAACCATTCCCATTGGGTTATGATGCTCAGGAATTGCCGGCATAGTGGCTACTAAGTAATCATCACCAATTTCAGTGACTTCTATTCCCATGGTTTTCATTAATGTTCCTTGGCCATCAATGCCTTGTTCTAACTGCTTGCACAGCTCTAAAGTGATGGGCTGGTACCAAATACTCATAATGACTCCTTTGCTTTTTTAATCATTTATAAACCTAGCGTTAGTTATATCCCTAAAATGTACACAAGTGAAATTACTTTGGCTATTTTAAGGCTTAATTTAAATTTGCGATTTTTATTTAACTGTATATACTCACAGTTAAATGTACTGTATGGAAAACCAGTTGTATGCGACCATTAACGAACCGCCAAGCTCAAATACTCGAACTAATTAAAGTTTTTATTAAAGACACTGGTATGCCTCCTACACGTGCTGAAATAGCGCAAACATTAGGTTTTAAAAGTGCCAATGCTGCTGAAGAACATTTAAAAGCACTTGCTAAAAAAGGCGCAATTAAAATGAAACCAGGTGCAAGCCGTGGTATTCAGTTAATTGAAGAAGAAGAGCCAGAACAATTAGGTTTACCGCTTATAGGGCGTGTTGCTGCTGGTTCACCTATTTTGGCGCAAGAGCACGTTGAAAGTCACTGCAAAATCGATCCATTAATGTTTAAACCGGCTGCAGATTTTTTACTACGCGTTAACGGTATGAGCATGAAAGATATTGGTATTATGGATGGTGATTTACTTGCTGTACATCGTACTCAAACCGCTGAAAACGGGCAAGTTGTTGTTGCCCGCCTAGACGAAGACGTAACTGTAAAACGTCTTGAGAAAGCGGGTCGTAAAGTATTACTTCATGCTGAAAACGACGATTTTGAATCTATTGAAGTAGATCTTGAGAATGAGTCTTTTAATATTGAAGGCTTAGCCGTTGGCGTTATAAGAAACGCTGATTGGATGTGACTTTAAAAATAGCTTTTAAACAAGCAGTTTTATAAATGCGTACTAATTAGTACGCATTTTCTGTTTTAAATTCGCACTAAAAATAGGGCATAAATAGCTCACTGACAATTTAAGCTGTAAACTTTTTTGCACTTATATTTTCCCCCTCCGAATGCGTTAAACCCCTTTGTTTTGCTCATCTTTTGAACTTCCTGTTACCTAGTTGGTTACTGATTTTTTATTAATTACTCAATATCACCTGATTGTTTTTTATACTAAAACTTGCTTGTTGTTCATTTTTTAGCTAATTATTAATGTGCTGAGCTAATAATAACTCACAGCTTTTTAGTTTTGAGAACACACAATATACACAAACCCGTTGTTGGCGCAGCAAAACCAATCAATATTAAATGAGATTGACTAAAAAAATAAAAATAACGAATTGGCGTTTAAGCCGTATGCCTCTTCGCTTTGCATTCGCAATAGCATCAAAGGAGCCGTCACATGGGTAAACTGACCTCTACCTTGTGGCTTATATTATGTGTTTTTTCGCACCCAGTTTTGGCTAACAGCCAATACAATATGCGCAAAGGCGTAACCGATATAAGCAATAATGTATATCAGCTGCACATGACCATATTTATAATATGTTGTGTGATTGGGGTGATAGTGTTCGCAATTATGTTTTGGGCACTTATTCATCACCGTAAATCTAAAGGGGCTGTACCTGCCCAATTTCACGAAAGCACTAAAGTAGAAATACTTTGGACTGCAATCCCGTTTGTTATTTTAATTGCTATGGCAGTACCAGCCACTAAAACCCTAATTGCAATGGAAGATGCCAGCAAAGCTGATCTCACTATTAAAATTACAGGCTCGCAATGGAAATGGCATTATGAATATATGGGTGAAGATGTAGAGTTCTACTCTATTTTATCTACCCCGCAAGATGAAATAGCGAATCTTGCAGATAAAAATCCTAACTACTTACTTGAGGTTGATAAACCTCTCGTACTGCCAATAAATCAAAAAGTACGATTTTTAATGACTTCTGACGATGTTATTCACTCTTGGTGGGTACCTGATTTTGCAGTTAAAAAAGATGCGAATCCCGGCTTTATAAACGAAACATGGACGAACATAAACGAAGAAGGTACTTACCGAGGCCAATGTGCTGAGTTGTGTGGTAAAGATCATGGCTTTATGCCCGTTGTGGTGGTCGCTAAATCTGAGGCTGATTTTAAAACGTGGCTTGCAGATGCAAAGCAAGCTAAACAAAAAGCAGCATTAGCAGATGCCGCATTACTTGATAAAACCCTCCCAAAAGAAGAATTAATGACTTTAGGCGAACAAGTATATATGGCCAATTGTGCTGCATGTCATCAGCCTACTGGCATGGGGTTACCGGGTGTATTTCCTGCACTTAAAGGCAGCCCTATAGTGCTTGGCGATATAAAAGATCACATTGATGTAGTTATCCATGGGCGACCCGGTACGGCAATGCAAGCATTTGCCAAACAGTTATCTATAAAGCAATTAGCAGCGGTTATTACTTATAAACGTAATGCGTGGGGTAATGATACGGGTGATGTTATTCAACCGAGTCAAATACAGGCAGCACTTGATGCCAAAGTGGAGGCGAACTAATGAGTAGCATAGTAGAACAATCTAACGCCAATGAAGCTCATCATGCTCATCACCCAGCTAAAGGTTTTAAACGCTGGCTTTACACAACTAATCATAAAGATATAGGTAGTTTATATTTAATTTTTTCGCTGACCATGTTCTTAATTGGTGGTGGAATGGCCATGGTGATCAGAGCTGAATTATTTCAACCAGGTTTACAGTTGGTCGATCCTCACTTTTTTAATCAAATGACCACAGTGCATGGTTTAATTATGGTGTTTGGTGCGGTTATGCCGGCCTTTACAGGCCTTGCTAACTGGATGATACCACTCATGATTGGCGCGCCAGATATGGCATTGCCAAGAATGAATAACTGGAGCTTTTGGATTTTACCGTTTGCGTTTTTAATCCTATTGGCATCGTTATTTATGCCTGGTGGGGGTCCTGCATTTGGTTGGACTTTTTATGCACCACTGTCTACAACATACAGTAATGATAATACTGCATTGTTTGTATTTGCCGTACATATTATGGGGATTAGTTCAATAATGGGCGCAATCAATGTGATTGTAACCATAGTGAACTTACGTGCCCCAGGCATGACATGGATGAAGTTGCCCTTATTTGTATGGACGTGGTTAATTACTGCCTTTTTATTAATAGCGGTAATGCCAGTGCTTGCAGGAGCTGTCACTATGGTACTTACCGATAAGTATTTTGCGACCAGCTTTTTTGATGCCGCAGGCGGTGGCGACCCGGTGATGTTCCAACACATTTTTTGGTTTTTTGGTCATCCCGAAGTATACATAATGATTCTTCCTGCCTTTGGCATTATATCTACAATAGTACCTACCTTTTCTCGTAAAAAACTTTTTGGCTATGCCTCAATGGTATACGCCACATCCTCCATAGCACTATTGAGCTTTATTGTATGGGCTCATCATATGTTTACCACTGGGATGCCGGTCGCTGGCGAGTTGTTTTTTATGTACGCGACCATGCTTATATCGGTACCTACAGGAGTAAAAGTATTTAATTGGGTTGCCACAATGTGGAAAGGCTCAATAACTTTTGAAGTGCCAATGCTTTTTAGTATTGCGTTTATTGTGCTGTTTACCTTAGGTGGCTTTTCGGGTTTGATGCTGGCAATTACACCTGCTGACTTTCAGTACCACGATACTTATTTTGTAGTGGCGCATTTTCATTATGTATTAGTAACAGGGGCTGTGTTTTCGATAATGGCAGGTGCTTATTATTGGCTACCCAAATGGACAGGCAACATGTTTAATATCACGCTAGCTAAATGGCATTTTTGGCTATCGCTGGTGAGTGTGAACGTACTGTTTTTTCCTATGCATTTTGTAGGGCTTGCCGGTATGCCGCGTCGAATTCCCGATTATGCACTTCAATTTGCCGACTTTAACGCAATCATAAGTATTGGTGGATTTGCCTTTGGTTTATCGCAATTGTTGTTTGTAGCTGTGGTAATTAAATGCGCGCGTGGCGGTGATAAAGTGCCTGCAAAAGTATGGGAAGGGGCAGAAGGGCTTGAGTGGGAAGTTGACTCTCCAGCGCCATATCATACTTTTTCTACGCCGCCGGTAATTAAGTAATGACACACGCACCGCTACTCAAACGTTTGGTACTTATTTGCATAGGCATGTTTGCCTTTGCCTTTGCTTTAGTACCTTTGTATGACGTGTTTTGTGATGTAACAGGGCTTAATGGAAAACCTTCGCTTGAGCAAGCAGAGCAAAGTACACAAATAGTACAAAACCGAGAAGTCGGCGTTAGCTTTACTACTCACGCACAAAGTGGTGCACCGTTTGAAGTTAAATCAAAAGAATACAGTGTAGTGGTAAAACCCGGTGCAATGCGTGAAGTAATGTTTAGTGCTAAAAATAACAGCAACCTAGATAAAGTAATGCAGGCTGTACCATCAGTCTCGCCAGGTAAAGCGGCAAAGTATTTACACAAAATAGCCTGTTTTTGCTTTGATCAGCAACCTCTAAAAGCAGGGGAAGAACTTGAATTTAAATTACTTTTTTATGTTGATACCGCACTGCCGAGCGATATTGAAGAATTAACTTTATCTTATACCGTATTTGATATTAGTGAACAGCTGGTGGCAAGTAACAACTAGCTTTTTAAACTAGTGTGAAACTAGGAGTAAATAAAATGAATCAAGAATATGAGCATTATTACGTACCTGAGCAAAGCCCATGGCCTATTGTAGGTGCTGTTGCATTGTTTTTTATTGCAGTAGGGGCAGGCTTGACAGTTATGAGTGTAGGTAAAGAAGGTGGTAGCGGGGTTTATCTGCTTTATGCCGGTATTGCTGTACTTGTGTATATGTTGTTTAGCTGGTTTAAAAATGTAATTAATGAATCGGACCAAGGTTTGTACTCAGCACAAATGGATCGCTCTTTTAGACAAGGTATGAGCTGGTTTATTTTTTCTGAAGTTATGTTTTTTATGGCCTTTTTTGGTGCGCTTTTTTATGCACGCGTATTGTCGGTACCTTGGCTTGGAGGCGCAGGCAATAATGCAATGACTAACGAGGTTTTATGGCCAACTTTCGAAGCTGTTTGGCCGCTAGTTTCAACACCTGCTGGTGAAACTACTCAAGCTATGGGCTGGCAAGGCTTACCGCTTATAAATACCTTAATACTGCTTACTTCCTCAGTTACTTTACATTTTGCCCACGTAGCGATGGAAAACAATAAACGCACTCCACTTAAAGTTTTTTTAGGCGCTACTATTTTATTGGGCGTTTGCTTTTTAGGGCTGCAAGTTGAGGAGTACATGCATGCATATAATGACCTTAACCTAACGCTAGATGCGGGCATTTACGGTAATACGTTCTTTTTATTGACTGGTTTTCATGGCATGCATGTAACGTTAGGAACCGTACTTTTATTTGTAATATTTTTACGGATATTAAAAGGGCACTTTACTAAAGATAAGCATTTTGCTTTTCAAGCAGCTGCTTGGTATTGGCACTTTGTTGATGTGGTGTGGCTGTGTTTGTTTGTATTTGTATATGTGCTGTAGCGTTTATTGGCGAATTATTTGCTTTAATAAAACCAAGTTTAAGCGCTGCAATAACAACAACTAAAACAACGACCGAAAACAATACGCGACGACCTAAAAAGTGAGACATAGGTCGTCCCCCAGTTTTCCCTGACACCATAATAAACAATGCTCTAAATAAGTTAAAAAGTATAAATATTAACAACAGTACGATAATAATTTTAATAATCACTGAGTTGACCCTTTATGCAGTTAGTTTTATGGCACAAACAAAAGCTTAGTTCACTAATCACACTTTGTATGGTTGTGGTTGTTGTACTTGTGTGTGTGCGACTAGGATTTTGGCAGTTGGAGCGGGGTGAGCAAAAACAGCAGCAACTAACCGCTATTGCTAAGCAACATACTCGTGGTGTGATGAGTTGGTCTCAATTACATAACCTGCCTGATAGCTGGAACAAAACAGGTGTATTGGTTGAGTTAAAAGGGCGGTTTGTACAAAACCAATATTGGCTTTTAGATAATCAAGTTTATAACGGACAAGTAGGGTACGACCTACTTGCTTTACTAAAGCCAGCCAGCGAAGAAAAAGTGATTTTAGTTAATTTAGGATGGGTAAAAGCGCCTATATCTAGAGATACACTGCCAAAGGTTACTCTGCCTACAGGTGTTTTTATTCTTAAAGCGCAAATAAAAGAAAATAACCTAAGTAGCTTTACGCTTGAAGATAAAACTATAAATAACGACTTACCTACAAGAATCCAATCTATCGACTTGAATATGCTGAACACTCAAAGCCAGCAATCATTAATTAATTTTATGGCTTACAGACAAGGTACTGGTGATGAGATTGCAACACCTCATTATGAGGCAGTTGTTATGAGCCCTCAAAAGCATAATGCCTACGCTGTGCAATGGTTTTTAATTGCTATTGCATGTGCTGTTGTGGCTATTTTTGCGAGTAAAAAAAGGACACATAATGAAAAATAACCCCCTTGTGTTGTTTGTGGGCTGCTGCGCTATCCCATTAATTTTGGCATATGGCGCATTAAAGTTTGATTGGTTGCCTACTGCAATTACTAATAATGGCGAGTTTTTAAGCCAAGAAATAAAACTTAAAAATTGGCCGCAAAATAATCCCAAGCAATGGACTATCGCACTTAATTATTCAAACGAATGTAACACCCCATGCAGCGAACAACTCAATGCACTTAATAATTTATATGTGGCACTTGGTAAAAACCAAGGCAAGGTTGATATGGCTGTAATGGGAAGTCCCGACAATAAAAACCTACCATGGAAAATTATTACCGAGCAACAGAGTTTAAATCCTGCAAGTTTGTATTTGATTGATCATATGGGGTTAGTGGTACTTGAATATCCCTTTAAGGTCGAGCCACAAGAAAACCGTTTAGTACAAAAAGGGTTATTAAAAGATCTAAAAAAATTACTTAACTATTCTCGTTCTAGCTAACTAAGTTGAGCTTAAGTTGGAGTATCTTATGTATAAAAATTATAAAAACTTAGTATTAATAACAGGATTACTCGCTTTGATTGTAGTTGCTTTAGGTGCGTACACCCGCTTAAGTGATGCAGGTTTAGGGTGCCCCGATTGGCCTGGTTGTTATGGTTTTTTAACGGTACCTAAGCATGAGGCTGACATAGCCTTAGCAACTCAAAGCTACCCCGATATGATGTTCGAAACCGCAAAAGCGTGGAAAGAAATGATTCATCGCTACTTTGCAGGTGCTTTAGGCTTACTTATTTTAGGTTTATTTGTGTTGGCTTTTTTAAAACGCCAATATCCAACTACGCCAGTTAAATTGCCTTTGGCTTTACTTCTACTAGTGGTGTTTCAGGCTGCTCTTGGTATGTGGACAGTAACCATGAACCTTCAGCCGCTTATTGTAATGGGCCACTTATTAGGTGGCTTTAGTATTTTGTCACTTATAACGCTTTTATATTTACGGCTAACCGCAAAACCTATTATGGGTGGCGATAGCGGCGCAAAACGCTATTTCGGTTTAAGTTTAGTAGCGCTCAGTGTATTAATTATCCAAATTGCACTTGGTGGTTGGCTGGCTGCAAATTACGCCGCTCCACATTGTAGTGGTTTGCCATTGTGTAATTACGCACAACCGTTTTCATTGAGTAGCGTATTTCAATTACCACTTGAGCACAGTAATTATGAGTTTGGTGTGTTATCGCAGCAAGCGCGTATGTCTATTCATTTATTACATCGCATTTGGGCACTCGTTACTTGCATTGTTCTGGCGGTAATTATGTGGAAAATATACAGCCAAGCGTACTCTAAAAAAATTAAAAATTGCGTTGTGAGTGTATTACTTGTTTTGCTTTGCCAAATTAGCTTAGGGCTTATTTTAGTACATTGGCATATTCCGTTGGGAGTTGCACTGGCGCATAACTTGATGGCAGCCATACTGTTATTAAGCATGGTTAGGTTGTGTTATTACCTAAAATCACGCACATAAAGGGGAAATATGATGGCACTTATAATTGATAAAAAAATACTGATACCCGTTAATACTCAATCGCTAATTTCGCGTACTCATAGTTTGCTGCAAGACTACTTAGCAATTAGTAAATTTAAAGTGGTAGCCATGCTGGTGCTAACAGCTTGGGTTGGTTTAGCGCTGGCTCCCGATGTAGGGCGCGGTATGGTCGTACAGTTTATTAGCTTGTTAGGTATAGGGCTACTTTCTGCTGCTGCAGCGGTTATTAATCATGTGGTTGATAGCGAGATAGACTCAAAAATGGCGCGGACTCGTCATCGCCCTGTGGCTAAAGGGCGTTTAAGTAAAACACATGCGCTTAGTTTTGCAGCTGTTATTGGGGTTGCGGGTTTTATTATGCTGATGGTGTGGGCTAATACCTTAACCGCTATATTAACGTTATTTGCATTGGTAGGTTATGCATTTGTTTATACATCATTTTTAAAGCGTGCTACACCGCAAAATATTGTTATAGGTGGGTTGGCTGGCGCAATGCCTCCATTATTAGGTTGGGTGTCAGAAACAAACCAAATGGCAGCAGCCCCTTGGTTACTTGTAATGATAATATTTACCTGGACTCCGCCACACTTTTGGGCGCTGGCTATAGCACGAAAAAGTGATTACGAACGCGCTAAAATCCCTATGTTACCAGTAACCCATGGAATCGACTTTTGTAAAACGTGCGTCGTTGCTTACTCTGTTTTACTCGCTGTTGTTTGCGTATTACCTTATTTAATCGGTATGTCTGGATTAATCTATTTGATAGGTGCATGTGTATTAAATGCCGTGTTTATATATAAGGCGGTCAATTTAAAAATTGCTGGAAATGATGAGACTGCAATGGACTTATTTCGTTTTTCGATTATTCATTTAATGGTACTCTTTGTAATCTTATTTATAGATAAATGGCTCCCTTTATGAAGCAGTTATGGCTTGGATTAATTGTTATTTTAGTTTCGTTTTTATCAGCATGTTCAAATGAAAATAGTCCACCAGATGTAGATGCATTAGTTTACGAAAATGCAAAGCCACTGTCTGATTTTACGCTAAACGATCAGCGCGGTGAATTAGTGACTAAGCAACAATTTGTAGGACAGTGGAATTTAGTATTTTTAGGCTATACAAGCTGTCCAGATATTTGTCCATTAACACTTGCTAAGTTAAATGCTGTTTATAAAAACTTACAAGCAGATTATCCGCTGCAAATTTGGTTTTTATCGGTCGATCCAAAACGCGATACACCAGCTAAACGAAAGCAATATATAGATTACTTTAACCCAGACTTTTTAGCTGTATCAGGGGAACATAAACACCTTTTTCCTGTTGTTCGAGAGCTTGGTTTAATTTACGCCATTAGCGATAGTAGTGAATCAGAATATGCTGTTGATCATAGTGCCTCGGTCGCTATGGTTGATCAAAATGGAGCCGTTAGAGCTATTTTTAAACCAGAATTTAAACAAGGTAGTGTGCCATTAATTAATGCGACGACTTTAACCGAAGAGTTTAAAAAAATAGCTGATTACTATAAAAACTAGTTTTTTACTTTTTACCAATTTTAAAGGAGCTTTAGGCTCCTTTTTTTGTATTTTAACGACAGGTTAAATTTAATTAAGCATTTTATGGCAATTTTAATAACTAGGGCTAAGCTTTTGTTATGAATTGAATTGACAGGGAATGCACTTACTAAATGCTAAAACTTCCGAGCGAACTTGCTATTACGCAAGTTGAAACACTACATCAAGACTTACTACACGAACTCAATAGCAACGATGATATCTGTCTTGATATTAACGATGTGATTTCTGCTGATACTGCCTCAATTCAACTTTTATGCGCCTTACAAAAACACCTACTTACTATACAGCACAAAATAATATGGGTAGGCAGTAGCGAGGCCTTAACGCATACAATTAATAAACTTGGCTTAAGCCAATACTTAACAACCGAAAGTAAAAGTTAGGGGTATATATGAAAAGAATTTTAGCGGTTGATGATTCAGCATCGATGCGTCAAATGGTGAGCTTTACATTAAAAACTGCCGGGTTTGATGTAACCGAAGCTAAAGATGGCAGTGAAGCTCTCGCTATTGCCAAGCAACAAGATTTTGATGCCGTGATCTCAGATGTAAACATGCCAATAATGGATGGAATTACATTAATACGAGAGCTGCGTACTTTACCGAGTTATAAATTTACACCATTACTAATGCTTACTACAGAGTCGGGCTTAGAAAAAAAGATAGAGGGTAAAGCTGCTGGTGCAACAGGCTGGATTGTAAAACCATTTAATCCCGATCAGCTACTAGCGGTAATTAAAAAAGTTATTCGCTAAGGAGCGCAGTGTGAGTATAGATTTAAGTCAATTTTTTGAAGTTTTCTTTGAAGAGAGTTTTGAAGGCCTAGATACCATGGAGGCTGAGCTATTAAACTTAGTGCCAGGTGAGGAAGATTTAGAAACTATCAACACTATTTTTAGAGCTGCTCACTCAATAAAAGGAGGCAGTGGCACTTTTGGCTTTAGCTCCGTTGCTGACTTTACTCATGTACTTGAAACACTACTGGATCAAATTCGCCAAGGTGAACGAGAGCTTAGTACCGAGCATGTCAATTTATTACTCAAAGCTGTGGATTGCTTGCGCGCTTTACTTGCTGCACTTCAAGGTGAGCAAGAGCCAGATTTAACTGAGGCAGATTTGTTAAAAGTACAATTTGAACATGTACTTGGAATGAAAAACGAAACACAAGAGAATAAACCTCAAAGCTGTGAAGAGCAAACAAGTAGTAACACCTATCAAATAGACTTTAAACCCCATCATCATTTATTTAAAACAGGAAACGAGCCACTGTATATGATCAGTGAGCTTGAAGAGCTAGGTGAGTTAGAAACCACAGTATTTTACGATGAAGTTCCAGAAATCACCGATTTAAGTAGTGATGAATGCTTTTTACATTGGCGCTTTTTTTTAGATACTAGCCATGATGAAAAAGCCATAAAAGAAGTATTTGAATGGGTAGAAGACGATGCCGACATAAAAATTGAATTATGCGGAGGCTTATTTGGCAATGATGAGCAAATACAACCTAATCAAGGTGAGATATCTAAAGCTGTTGAGCTTGAAACATCCGATTTAATAAAAGTAGCTGAGCTACCTAGTAAGCCAAAGCAACCCGCTGCTAATAAAGATAAAAAACCTGCAAGTACACCAGAGTCTACCTCCATTCGAGTTGGTATTGATAAAGTTGATTCGTTAATAAATATGGTAGGTGAACTTGTTATTACACAAGCTATGCTCAATCAACTTAGCGAACAAGAAATCACACCAGCCACAATCACTTTACTACAAGAAGGTCTAGCGCAACTTGCCCATAATACGCGTGATTTACAAGAAAATGTGATGCGCATTCGTATGCTGCCAATAAACTTTGTATTTAGTCGTTTTCCTCGATTAGTGCGAGATATAGCGCAAAAACTAAATAAGCAAGTTGAGCTAAAGTTGATTGGAGAGCAAACCGAGCTTGATAAAACAGTAATGGAAAAAATATCCGATCCTATGGTGCATTTAGTGAGGAACTCACTTGATCATGGATTAGAAACTGTTGAGCAAAGACTGGCGGCAGGTAAAGATCCCGTTGGCACAGTAACCTTAAATGCATTTCATCAGGGTGGAAACATTGTTATTGAAATAATGGATGATGGGCAGGGGTTAAATACAAAAAAAATAAAAGAAAAAGCCATCACTAACGAATTAATTTCAGCTGATAACCATCTCAGTGACGATGAAATAAATGAGCTTATTTTTATGCCCGGCTTTTCGACAGTAGATGAGGTAAGTGACTTATCTGGTCGTGGAGTTGGGATGGATGTAGTTAAGCGAAATATTCAATCATTAAATGGCTCAGTAGAAGTAACCTCAGCGGCCGGTGTTGGTTCTACGTTTACTATTAGATTACCACTTACTCTCGCTATTTTAGATGGGCAATTAGTTAAGGTGGCTCAGCATACTTATATTATCCCGCTCATTTCTATTGTGGAATCTCTGCAAATTGATATTGCTAAAGTGAGTCGAGTCGGTAAAAGCCTTGATGTATTGAGGCTTCGGGACGAATACATTCCTATTTTAAGGCTCTACGATATTTTTAATCATAAAAATGCCATTGAATCACTCGATAAAACGCTGCTTGTTGTTGTAGAAACAGATAACCAAAAGGTGGGTTTATTAGTTGATGATTTACTGTCTCAACAACAGGTTGTTATTAAAAGTTTAGAGGCAAACTACCATAAGGTGGATGGCGTATCGGGAGCCACTATTTTAGGCGATGGGCGTGTATCGCTGATTGTGGACATTAGCGGCTTAATAAAGCTCTCAGGTTTAAAAAAACCAGGTAGCCAAGAATTAACGATTGAAACGCAAGCCACTTTGGAGGCGTTATGAGCTCAGAGCAAAGCCAGTTAAGTAATCAATTAAATCTTCAGCAACAGCAAGGTGTAAAACAGTTTTTAACTTTTATTATGGCTGATGAAGAATACGGCGTTGATATTTTAACAGTACAAGAAATTCGCAGTTGGGAAGAAATTACAGTACTGCCCAATGCGCCTGAATTTGTAAAAGGCGTTATTAATTTACGTGGAACAATAGTGCCAATTATTGATTTACGGTTGCGCTTTGGATTACCAAGTGTCGACTATGGGCCATTAACGGTGGTTATCGTTGTTAAAATCGAATTTGAACTAGGTAGTAAAATTATAGGTGTTGCTGTTGATGCCGTTTCTGATGTTTACAGTATTGCGGAGCAAGATGCGAAAGCGGTTCCTAGTTTATCTGAGTCGAATAATTGTGAATATGTAGCTGGGTTGGTGAATGTTGGTGAAAAAATGGTAGCGCTAATTGACCTGCAAAAAACAATGAATATTTAGCAAATAGAAACTAAATGAATAATAAACTTAAAGGTGGTGATGAGCATGGGATGGTTTAGTAATCCAAAGCAGTCAAAATCAAGTAATGATTTAATTGTAGACGCATTGAATAAATCATTAGCGGTGATTGAGTTTGAACCTAACGGAAAAATAATTACTGCAAATATGAATTTTCTAAACGCGATGGGCTATCGTCTTGAAGAGGTTCAAGGCCAGCATCACTCTATGTTTGTTGACCCAGATGAAGCTCAGGGCAACGATTATAAGAACTTTTGGCAACGCCTGCGTAATGGCGAGTTTATCTCAGATGAGTTTAAGCGTAATGCAAAAGGTGGAGCTGAGGTATGGATCCAAGCAACTTATAACCCAATTGTTGATGAGCAAGGGCAAGTATTAAAAGTAGTTAAATTTGCCACCGACGTGACCGAGCAAAAGTTAATAGCAGCAGAAGCCTCAGGGCAAATTAGTGCTATAAGTAAATCTCAAGCGGTTATCGAGTTTAATTTAGATGGCACTATTATTGATGCCAATGATAACTTTTTAAATGCACTTGGTTATCAACTTAGCGAGATTAAAGGTCAGCACCATAGGCTTTTTATTGAACCCGAACATGCAAATAGTATCGAATATAAAGAATTTTGGGCCAAACTAGGTCGTGGTGAATTTGATTCAGGGGAATATTTAAGAATAGGGAAGCAGGGTCAGGAGGTTTGGATTCAAGCATCTTATAACCCAATTTATGATATGAACGGCAAGCCGTTTAAAGTGATTAAATACGCATCTGATATTACTGAACAAAAAGAGCTTGAAAAAGCATCTCGCAAAGCAGCCGATTTAGCAAATGCGCTTAAAGTTTGCCAAGCGAACGTAATGATTGCTGATGAAGACCTTAATATAGTATTTGTGAACGATCGTGTTCAGCAAATGCTAAAAGTCCGCGAAAAAGAATTACAAACTGTATTACCAAGCTTTTCTGTTGATAATTTAATTGGCACCTGTGTTGATGATTTTCATAAGCACCCTAATCATCAGCGCGATTTATTAAAAAATCTCGATAAGCCTCATAAAGCCGAATTACTTTTAGCGGGTGTCACTTTCACCTTGATTGCTTCACCTTGGATTAGCCAAGATGGAAAGCATTTAGGCACCATTGTTGAGTGGGAAGATAGGACCAATGAGGTTGCGCTTGAAAAAGAAATAGCCGAACTTATTAGCGCTGCAGGTAATGGCGAATTAGATACAAGAGTCGCGGAAGAAGGCAAGGAAGGATTCTTTTTACGTTTGGCTCAAGGGCTAAATAGCTTAGTTAAAATAGTTGATGATGCAGTTGCTGACACGGGCAGTATGCTCGATGCGATGGCAAATGGTGATTTATCAAAACGAGTTGAAAAAGAATATAAAGGCTCATTTGATAAACTCAAACGCGATGCTAATGCTACGGCAGATAAGTTAACGGAAGTGATTAATCGCATTAATTCATCGGCAACGCTTGTAGCCAGTGGTGCAGAGGAAATCTCTCAAGGTAATGCTGATTTAAGCCAACGTACAGAAGAGCAAGCCTCGTCACTTGAAGAAACAGCGTCGAGCATGGAAGAGATGACTAGCACCGTTCGCCAAAATGCTGATAACGCAAAAGTGGCAAACGATTTAGCAGAAGAAACATGCGAAAAGGCGATTCAAGGTGGTGAGGTTGTAAATAGAGCAGTTACGAGCATGTCGGCAATTAATGAGTCGAGCAAGAAAATTGCAGATATTATTGGTGTCATTGACGAAATAGCATTTCAAACTAACTTATTAGCGCTTAATGCTGCAGTAGAGGCTGCAAGGGCTGGTGAACAAGGTCGAGGCTTTGCGGTTGTTGCAGGTGAAGTGCGTAATTTAGCACAGCGCTCTGCAGGCGCAGCGAAAGAAATTAAAGAGTTAATAAGAGATAGTGTAGGCAAAGTAGCTGATGGCTCTCAATTAGTTAATGAGTCGGGCGCTACACTTAAAGAGATTGTTGTATCGGTACAAAGAGTGACGCAAATGATTTCTGATATTACAGAGGCATCTGAAGAACAAAGTGCGGGTATTGAACAAGTTAATACCGCTATCTCACAAATGGACGAAATGACGCAACAAAATGCCGCCTTAGTAGAGCAAGCCTCTGCCGCTGGCGAGTCTATGGCTGAGCAAGCTAATGAGATGCGCCAACTACTCAACTTTTTCTCAATAGGTCAGCAAGAGATGGCGATGATTTCGCCGACTATGCGCACACCTAAATTATCTCATAAGTCGCAAAGCAGTTTTGTAAGTAATAAACCCAGAGGCGATAACTTTGTAGACTCTGCTGATGAATGGGAAGAATTTTAACAACCAATCTTCTTATATACCTCGCTGAATACATAATCACAGCGAGGTATTATTTGGCAGGCTAAATTGAGAGCGAACAATGAAAGAGTTTTTGTGTACCGACCGCGACTTTAAAGAAATTGCCAGTTTAGTTTATAGCGCATGTGGAATTGTATTAGGTGAGCATAAGCGAGAGATGGTTTATTCACGCTTAGCAAGACGTATTAGAGAGCGAAAACTAACTGACTTTAAAGCCTATTTAGAGTATTTAAATAGCCATAAAGATCAGGAGTTTGATGCCTTTATTAATGCAATAACAACTAACTTAACGTCTTTTTTTCGTGAAATACACCACTTTGAATTTATAAAATCTGAGCTTGTACCTGCTCTCTTAAAGGCAAATAAAAATAGTAAGCGAGTAAGAGTCTGGTCTGCAGGTTGCTCAACAGGAGAAGAACCCTACAGTTTGGCGATGACTTTAAATAATGCATTTCCGAGCAATTGGGATGTAAAAATACTAGCAACCGATTTAGATTCTAATGTATTGGCAAAAGCACAAAAGGGTATTTACACCGCAGCGAATGTTAACGGCTTAGATGACGTGCAACTTAAGCGTTGGTTTTTAAAAAGTAAAGACGGTGAAAACTATAAAGTTAAAGATAGGCTAAAAGAGTCTATTTCATTCAAGCGTTTAAACTTATTGCAAGATTGGCCAATGAAAGGATCATTTGATCTTATTTTATGTCGTAATGTTGTTATTTACTTTGATAAAGAAACAAAAGATCAGCTTTTTAAACGTTACGCCAATATATTAAATGAACAAGGTTATTTGTTTTTAGGTCACTCAGAAAGTATGGGAAAAGAGCATACGCAATTTAAAAATTTAGGGAAAACTATGTACCAAAAGGGACAAAATGCACGCAGAGTTTAGGCCGGTATTACCTAACTTTGAACATATTAAACGATATTGGGACTCGGGCCGAGGTAGCGTTGTTGCTAAAGTGCTTCCGGGTGAGTTTTATGTTTCTAAAAATAATGAGCTGATCTCTACAGTTCTGGGTTCGTGTATTGCGGCTTGTGTTTACGATGAAGTACTAGGGATTGGGGGCATGAATCACTTTATGTTACCAATTCAAAAGGGAGTAGAACTTAAGAATGCGCATAGTTTAAGTTGTCGGTATGGCAATTGGGCTATGGAGTATCTTATAAACGAAGTTTTAAAAAATGGTGCATCTCGCCGTAACCTAAAAGTAAAACTTTTTGGTGGGGGTAAAATTATTAGTGCGATGACTGATATAGGGCTGGGTAATATTAGTTTTGCAGCGGCGTATATTAAAGAAGAGGCATTAAATCTAGTTGCCCACGATATGGGTGGACCATGGCCACGAAAAATATTTTTTCATCCGAACACCGGTAAAGTTCATATGAAAAAACTTAAAAACCTACATAATAATACGATTGAAAAACGCGAAGTCCGTTACTTACAAAACCTTAAAAAGCAAGAAGTAGTAACTGATATAGAGCTGTTTTAGGAGTATGCATGATTAAAGTATTAATAATTGACGACTCCCCCTTAATTAGGCGTTTACTCACTGAAATATTACAGCAAGCTAAAGATATTACGGTAGTGGGGAGCGCTGAGGATCCCTACGAAGCTCGCGAAATGATAAAAAAGTTAAATCCTGATGTATTAACGCTCGACGTAGAAATGCCAAAAATGGATGGCATTAGTTTTTTAAAAAACTTAATGCGATTAAGACCAATGCCAGTAGTGATGATTTCAACACTGACCCAAAAAGGCTCTCCTATTACACTCGAGGCACTCGAATTAGGGGCTGTTGATTTTATAGCTAAGCCTACTAATAACGTAAGAGAGCAATTGAGCCAATATGCATCACTTGTTCAACAAAAGGTGCGAATAGCTGCTGGAGCAAGAGTAAGAAGCTATAAAAAAACGGTCGTCAAAAATGAGCCTATTAATACCCATTCTGAATTTTTACTTAATAAAGTAATTGCGATAGGTGCTTCAACGGGTGGTACTGAGGCTATCAAAGAAGTACTTATTAAAATGCCACAAAATTGCCCGCCCATTGTAATTACTCAGCATATTCCTCCTGTGTTTAGCGCCTCATTTGCTGAGCGAATGAATCGTACATGCACGATAAATGTGAAAGAGGCTGAACATGGCGATAAGCTTAGCACTGGCTGGGCTTATATAGCACCAGGTGGTTTTCATTTAAGTATTAAAAAGCGAGGTGTTAGCTTGTATTGCCAGCTTGATGATGGCGAGCCGGTTAACAGACATAAACCTGCGGTAGATGTGCTGTTTAACTCATTAGTTGAGACAGGAGCTAAAAACGTAGTTGCAGCCATACTAACAGGGATGGGGAGTGATGGCGCAAAAGGATTACTTGCACTAAAACAAAACGGTGCGTATACCTTGGCTCAAGATGAGTACTCATCGGTGGTATGGGGTATGCCTAAGGCTGCCGCTGAGTTAAATGCAACGGACGAGATAGTTGCGCTGGATAAAATAACCCAGCGACTATTACATCAGGCAGTTAAGGTTTAGGCGCTTCAATTACCCAAGGCTGCGAAAACCAAAAATAATCACCAGGGCTAGAAATAGAAGGGGCCGTACAATTAAAACGAGATCGCCCTTTATTAAGCACCTTTGGTGAGGTTATTTCGACTGTATTTTTATTTACCCATTTTAAATCTGCTTGGCCTACGCTTGATACGTAACAGGCAAATTGGCTTTTATGAAAGTCACCCATTTTAAATTCAATTGTGAGCGTGGGTGGATTTTGTTGTGTAACGCTATCTTGATAAGTTAAATTGGTGATATTAAACGCGCGTGAGTTAAGCTTAGTAATAAGAGTTTCTAGTTTGCTGTAAAAGCCTGATGCAGGAAAACGCGGTAAGCGGCTAAAATTAGAGTCTTTATTTACAGCGCCGGAGTGCTGACCAATACCCACAAAACCAAGCTCTGTCACAAGTGCTTGCAGCTCGTTATTAAACTCACCATACGGGTATGCTAAGTATTTATAGTCGTGGCCTATTTCTTCTTTTATACGCTTTTGAGAGCTAATAATATCTTGCTTAATACGTGATTGCCATTGTGCATCGGTTTCGTTTTCAAGCTTAAGGTGTAAGTAATCATGTTGTCCGCTATGATTGGCTATTAATGCCCCTTTTTTAGATAATTCTTTGAGCTTATCCCACCCCATTACGTAGCTCATGCTCTCGTCTATTAATTTAGGATTTACAAAGATAGTGTACGGGTAGCCAAACTTTTCTAAAATAGGCGCGGCTTGTTCATAGTTATTGTTATAACCATCATCAAAGGTGATGGCGACAGTTTTATCAGGTAAGGTTTCACCTTGCTGAAGTGCGCTTATTAACTCATTAAGAGGAATAACGTTAAAGTTGTGCTCTTTTAAATAGCTCAAATGTTTAGTGAATGTATTGGCGCTAACGCTCGTTACAGCGGGTAGGGTTTCACTAACATGATGATACTGTAAAATAACGGCTGCTTGAGCCCGCACAGATACACTAATGAGGATAAATAATACTAAATGAAACAATTTCTTATACATAATAAGGCACACCATAAAAGCTTGCTGTTGTTAGCGGGTCCGATGATACTATCAAATATCACAGTGCCGTTGTTAGGAATTGTTGATACCGCTGTAATTGGGCACTTAGGAAGCGCTCATTACTTAGCGGGTATTGCCCTTGGCTCTGCAGTTATATCTATTTTATTTTGGCTGGCTGGTTTTTTAAGAATGAGCACCACGGGGCTCGTGGCACAAGCATATGGAAAAAACGATTTAACCCAACTTGCAGCTCTACTTAAACGAAGCTTATTGCTTGCAAGCGCAGTGGCTGTGCTATTAATTGTGTTATCCCCATTAATAAAGCACGCTATTGCTTACCTCTCCGCCGCCAATAGCGATGTACTTATCCAAGCGTATCAGTATTTTAGCATTCGTATTTTTAGTGCTCCAGCAGCATTGTGTAATTTAGTGTTACTGGGTTGGATGCTTGGTGTGCATTATGGTCGAGGCCCATTTTATTTATTACTCGTCACTAATATCGTTAATATAGTACTCGATATTTATTTTGTTGTTTATTTAGATTGGGCAGTTGCAGGCGCTGCGTGGGCTTCACTTATTGCTGATTATACGGCTTTAGTATTTGCACTGTTTTTAGTGGTTAAACTAGCTAAAAAACAAGACATTGATCTAAATGTACCGAATTGGTTGAGTATTAGCAAAATGGCTGAATTATTGAGTTTGAATAGAGATATATTTATTCGCTCTTTAATACTGCAATTATGCTTTAGTTTTATGACGTTTTACGCAGCGCGTATAGGCGAAACCACATTAGCTGCTAATGCTGTTTTACTTAACTTTCTAATGTTGGTGAGTTTTGCTCTTGATGGCGTTGCTTACGCGTCTGAGGCAAAAGTAGGGCAAGCTAAAGGCCAAGGAAGCGTTAAAAATATAGAGCTTTGGGTTAAAATAAGTGTATTTTGGGGCATGCTTTTTGGCGTCTTATATAGCGCTTTTTTTGCATTATTCGGCAGCGGTATAATCAAGCTTTTAACCAATGTGCCAGAGGTTATTCAAGAGGCAACACACTATTTACCATGGCTAATAGTGTTGCCTATTTTGGCCATGAGTTGCTTTTTGTTTGATGGTGTTTTTGTAGGGCTTACGCGAGCAAAGAACATGCGTAACAGTATGATACTTTCAGCTGGAGTTGGCTTTTTTGGTGTGTTTTGGGTGTTTATAGACTTGCAAAATAACGGGTTATGGCTGGCTATGAGCTGTTTTATGTTAATGCGCGGGGTTACATTAATAATTAAATATCACCACTTAAAAATAAATAATCAGCTACTGGATTAAACTAATACTAATCTGCTTATATATGGGGTCTATTTAACGATAAGGAAATTGCGCTAGAACTAGGCAAAAATTTTTGTATCTAGTTGTTCTAAATAAAAAATTTTTAACAACGTTATAGAGTGATTTAATTCGATAAATTGCCCAAATATATATGGAGGTTGGTATAAATAAATGGTTTATTTCCAGAGATCGGGGTCGTGGTGTTTAGGGCCCATATCTTTTAAAACTTGTGAAAAACGATTAGCAAAAATACCGCAGTAGCCCCAACCGGCAAAAAATAATGCGGGGAGTAAAATTATAACGCCAATTATTTGTAAGCTGTAGTGAGTGTAATACCCAATAGATATGAATATCACGGCTAGCACAAACAGTGCTAAGCCGCGAAAAAAGCGCTTTAAGCTCAGCTTAGGGTTGCTCCCTAAGCGATAAATAAGCTGCTTTAGCATTTAGAAGGCCTAATAGTAAGAGTGATCGCCCGCTTCGTGCTCTGTTATATCAGCAACACCGGTGATTTCTTCAAACTTAGCTATCATTTCTTTTTCAATGCCTTCTTTTAGCGTTACATCGATCATAGAACAACCGTTACAACCACCACCAAACTGAAGTATAGCTATACCTGCAGCTGTAATTTCAACAAGGCTTACTTGACCACCGTGGTTAGCAAGTTGTGGATTTACTTCAGTTTCTAGCATGTGCTGTACACGTTCGTTTAACGATGCATCGTTACCTATTTTACGCGCCTTTGCATTTGGTGCTTTTAGCGTTAACTGAGTACCCATTTTGTCGGTAACAAAATCGATTTCAGCTTCTTCTAAAAATGGAGCACTTTCTGCATCTACAACGGCATCAAAACCGTTAAAGTTTAGGCGAATATCGCTCGCTTCTACAGCGTCTTCTGGACAATAAGACACACCACATTCCGCTTGTGATGAACCAGGGTTTACAACAAACACACGAATATTGGTTTGTTGTGATTGATCTGCTAATAGTTTAGCAAAATGCGCTTGCGCTGTTTCGGAAATAGAAATCATAAAACCATCTATACTTGACTAAATTACTCGGATACTGCGTATCATACTCCGCTCATCGTGTTGCGGCTAGTGTTGAGCGTAAAAAGTTGGCATCTATTTTAAGCAATGGTAGCGTGCAAACAACGAACATTTTTTGAGTGATTTATATGCGTTTGGTATTAACATTAATGGTGGTGTTGCTTAGCTTTTCAAGTGTAGCTAAGCCACTTTCGTATTATTTTGAACAAGATGTAAAATTTGACCCTTCAATTCCTACTCCTGAGCAAGTACTCGGTTACGAAGTAGGAGAGTGGCACGTGAGACACGATCAGCTCGTACGTTATATGGAAATACTTGCTGATAAAAGCGACCGTATAAATTTTGAGGTGATTGGCCGCACGCATGAACAACGCCCGTTAGTAATGCTAACAATTACTGCTGCTGATAAGTTATCAAGCATAGAGCAGACACGCCAAGCTCACTTAGCACGCTTAAGTAATAACAGTAGTAAAGCACAAGACGATCCTGCCGTTGTATGGATGGGGTACAGTGTTCATGGTAATGAGTCATCAGGTAGTAACTCATCATTGCTGGTGGCTTATTATTTAGCTGCTGCACAAGGTACTGAAATAGATGAGCTATTAAATAACACGGTTATTTTACTCGACCCTTCACTTAATCCTGACGGGCTTGCTCGTTTTGCTAATTGGGCCAACAGTAACCGAGGCATGAATTTATCAAGTGACCCTAAAACCCGTGAGCATGTTGAAAACTGGCCTAGCAGCCGTACTAACCACTATTGGTTTGATTTAAATCGCGATTGGCTACTGCTACAGCATCCTGAATCGCGTGCACGTATTGCTAAATTTCATCAGTGGAAACCAAATATTTTAACTGACTTTCATGAGATGGGTCCAAACAGCAGTTACTTTTTTCAACCAGGTATTCCAAGTCGTAAGCACCCTATAACACCTGATGAAAATGTTACCTTAACAAAGACAATTGCCAACTATCATGCAAAAACCTTAGATGAAAACAATGCACTTTATTTTACAGAAGAAAGCTTTGACGATTTTTACTATGGGAAAGGCTCAACTTACCCAGATGTAAATGGCGGCATAGGCATTTTATTTGAACAAGCAAGTTCTCGCGGACATATTCAAGACACCATAAATGGACCTTTGAGCTTTCCTTTCACTATTAAAAATCAACTGTTAACGAGTTTATCTACCTTTAAGGCAGCAGTTGATAACCGCCAAGCATTACTTGATTACCAGGCTAAGTTTTACAATCAAGCTACTGATTTAGCCAGCGATGAAAGCTTTGAAGGTTATGTTGTTGAAGGTGCAAGCGACAACACCCGTATTATGCACTTTTTAGAATTGTTAAAGCAGCATCAAATTAACGCTTACCCACTTACTAAATCATTAAAAGCAGATGGTAAGAATTTCAGTACACATAGCTATTTTGTACCATTAGCACAACCACAATATCGTTTGGTAAAAGCGATTTTTAGTGAGCAAAAAAACTTTGCCGATAATACTTTTTACGATGTATCTGGCTGGACATTAGCGCATGCGTTTAATTTGCCATTTTCTAAAGTTAAAAGTAGTTGGGGATTAAAGGTTGCTGATAAAGCATGGGAAAAAGTAGCAACCCCATCATTTTCTTCACTCACCGAAGGTTACGCATTTGGTTTTTCGTGGGATGATTATTTAGCACCTAAAATGTTAAATAGCTTATTACAGCAAGGTATAAAAGCACGTGTAGCGCTAAAAGCATTAACGGCTAAATCAACATCAGGAGAAATTAATTTTAAACCTGGAAGTATTATTATACCGGCTGGACTACAAACAAATACAGATTGGATTACCTTGCTAAATAAAGCACAAAATGAGTTTGGTATTGCAATCAAACCTATTACATCAGGTTTAACAAGCAAAGGAGCCGATTTAGGGTCGCGATCAATGGCGGTTGTTAGTGCTCCAAAAGCACTGCTTATTGGCGGGCAAGGCGCAAGCCAGTACGAAGTCGGCGAAGTGTGGTATTACCTAGATCGCTTTGTAGGTGTTGCACCAACAATTGTTGAAATGAATCGCTTTAGTTCACTCGAGTTAAGTGACTACAGTCATATTGTGCTTGCTCATGGCAATTACAATAGCTTATCTGATGCCGACAAAGTGGCTATTAAAAGCTGGGTAAGAAAAGGCGGCGTTATTTGGGGTCACAAAGGCGGCGCTAAATTTTTAGCTGATCAGCAATTACTCAAAGCAAGCTATCTATCACGACAAGATGTAGCAAGTGCATTTAAAACGACAGATTTAAGTTATGGCGATAAAGATCATTTAGCAGGACGTCAACGCATTGCAGGTGCTATTTTTAATACTAATGTAGATTTAACTCATCCGCTTACATTTTCACTTAAGCGTAATACATTGCCCGTATTCAAAAACAGTACTTGGTTGCTAGAAGCTTCCGATGCTCCGTTCGTAAATGTACTTACCTACACTAAAAATCCATTATTGGCAGGCTTTACCGATGCCGTTAATGTTGAGCAAGTTGCTGGCGGCGCAGGCTTAATTGCTCACTCATACGGACGAGGTACAGTAATAGGCATGACCGATGACCCTGTATTTAGAGGTTACTGGTATGGGACTAGTCGACTACTAAGCAACGCTTTATTTTTTGGCCATACGTTTCGTGCAAATGGCGAATAATACTAATTCGCTTAAATTAAGTGATCTATTTTGAGGCTGGAAAAACGTGTTGATAGCTAGGCAAAAAATTCGCTATTTAGTTGTTCTCGGCAATTGCTCCTGCATTGCTCTACCTTCTGCATCCATGCAGTCGTAAATGAGAATTTTTTAACTCAGGTAGCGACACGTTTAGCCCCGTAAAATGATTAAGTATTATTGCGGATTGGTATAATACTTTTTAATAATTAAATAGGCGTTAAGCAAGTTGTAAAAGCCCACACTTGTTTAGCGCCTGCTTGTTTTAGTGCACTAGTAGCTGCGTTTAATGTTGCCCCTGTCGTCATCACATCATCAACAATAGCGACTGTTTTACCGCCCATATCCTCTGTACAAATAAAGGCATTTTTTAAGTTTTTAATACGCTTTGCTTTAGATAGCTCCGACTGAGCTTGTGTTTTTTTATTGCGAATAAGTACGTTACTCACTGATGCGTAATTAGCTAAACATGGTTGCCAAACTTGGCTTACCTGATTAAACCCGCGAGTAATGAATCGGCTTTTATGAAGAGGTAAAATAATAAAGGTATCTGGCAAAGTAGGGCTTTGCTCAAAAAACTGCGTTAATTGTTTTTGTATAACTTGCTGCAATGCCTTTTTATAATGAATTTGATTATTAAATTTTAGCCTTTTAAGCCAATGTTCAAAGGGAGGTTGATAAAAAGCACAGGCAAATAATTTATCAAACTCGCAATTAGGAAACATCTCAACAATATCGGGTCGATGCAGTAAATTCTTATGCTTACTAAAATCAAACAATGGTAAATCTTCAAGGCAATAATCACAAAGCCCTAAAGAGGTCGTAATCGTATTTTGACATTGCACGCAATAAGAGGGAAATAACCAATTTAAAATGGCTTGCTTCACTGACTCGCTCCTTGCATTGCAATCGCCTTTTTAAACGTTATGATGAGCCTAAGTTTGGTAAAGGTTAGGCAAATATGCAAAATGAGTTAGTGTTATTACATGGTTGGGGAATGAATCAGGGCGTATGGCAGTTAGTACAGCCAGAACTTGAGTTTTTATATTCAGGAAGTGTACGTAGCCTTGACCTACCTGGGTTTGGTAATAGCCATGTTTGCCCAAGCCCTTATACTTTGCATGATGCAGCAGAAACTTTAAGTAAGCAATTAAAGCCGAAGAGCATTTTAATGGGGTGGTCGTTAGGTGGATTGTTTGCACTTTATATTGCTAAGCATTGGCCTGAAAAAGTATCAAAAGTTATTTTAATTGCATCGACTCCTTTCTTTGCGGAGGCAGATAATTGGCCCGGAATAAAAGCGAATGTATTGGCGCAGTTTAAAGAGCAGTTAGTTAATCATCGAGAAAAAACAATAGAGCGCTTTTTAGCTATTCAAGCGATGGGTAGCGAGTCGGCGCGTGATGATATAAAGCTGCTTAAACAATTACTAAATCAGTACAGCGCACCACAAAGCGACGCCCTGAGTGCTGGTTTAGATATTTTACAAAACGACGATTTACGTGATTTATTTGCTCATTGCCCAGTACCTATCAAAGGAGTATTTGGCCGACTTGATGCCTTAGTGCCTTATAAAGCAATTAGTGAAATGTCAGTACTAAATACTGAATTTGAATACGAGGTGCTAGATAAAGCGTCGCACGCGCCATTTATTTCTCATAAAAGTGAGTTTTTATCTGTCGTTAAATCAATGCTTTAAAATAGAGCTAATAATAGCGCTGTTTAAAGCTTTATTTTGAGCAGAACCTGAGCGATAATTAAACAATGTTTATTTGGTGGAGGTTTTAATATGCCAATCGGATCTGTATTTAATAGTGGTGTAGAAGGGTTTAATCGAGCTAGCCAAGGTATTGAAAAGGCCAGTGCTGAGATTAACCGTGCCAGTATAGAACAGCAAGATGACGCACAATTAGCGCAGCAACGTCAGCTTACAGCAGCACGCCCTGAAGAAGCTATTACTGCACCTGTAGCACAGCCAGCTCGTGTTGATGAAGCGCTTGTTAACTTAAAAGTTGAAGAGTTTAATGCCAAGGCAAATACGCAATCAATTCAAACGGCCGATGATGTACTTGGCACGTTAATCGATATTAAAGTTTAGTATTATGAATATTGTCACGCCATTTCCGTCTATCAATATAAACACTGCAAATGTTTATACGGAAACTGCACGGCGTGACAACCAACTACGCGAAGTTATTCCTGCTCCCGCATCTAGTAGCGCAAGCAATACAGAAACCAAAGCGCAAAGTGATTCTGAAAAAGCAAAATTACCAGGCAGTAGCGATGGTGCGACGTATAACGCAACGGGAAAAATAGCAGACGAAAAGTCAGTTCAGCAGCGCGATGGAAACTCAGAAAACCCTGAGGGCTCTGAGGAAGAAAGTGAAGCAATTGAGAAAAAAGAATCTGAGCAAGAAGAGCTGCAATTAGAACAAGAACAACAACAAATTACAGAGCTAAAAGCACGAGATACTGAAGTACGAATACACGAGCAAGCGCACGCTTCTGTAGGTGGGCAACATGCTGGCTCGCCAAGCTATGAGTATCAACGTGGCCCAGATGGTACTAACTACGCAGTTGGCGGAGAAGTACAAATAGATGTATCTGAAGTTCCCAATGATCCGCAAGCGACTATAGACAAAATGCAAACGGTACGCGCTGCCGCATTAGCGCCTGCAGAGCCTTCGGGAGCTGATCGCTCTATTGCTGCAGATGCTACGCAAAAGCTAGCAGCGGCTCAGGCTGAGCTTGCACAACCTGAAAAAGAAGACGACGAAGACGCAAAAAGTAAGCTTGAAGCTTCATTCTCTAGCGATGAAAGCAACGATACAAAAACAGCTAAAAGTGATGAGCAAACACGTGATGCCGATGTTGAGGCACGGGCGGGGCGTATTGCTAACTTTTATCAAATGGCTACATCGCCAGCGAGCCAAAGTAGTTTTTCAGCGTTAAGTTAATAATTTAGCAAAACATAACCACAAAAAAACCGCTTACGCGGTTTTTTTCGTTTTAGCTTAGCTGTACAACTATTATTTTTTCACTTTAGCATTAGCGAACGCATCGGCAAATGCATTACCCATTAACGCATTACCGTTGTCACGTTTAGGCTTTGCAGCGCGAAGTTGCGAATTATTAGCACGTGCTTGTGGTTTTTGCGTAGCTGGCGCTGCTGACTTATTACTTGTGTCAATGTCGTCATCTAAGCGCATAGTAAAGCTTATACGTTTACGTGCAGCGTCTACTTCAACAACTTTAACCTTTACAATATCACCAGCTTTAACAACTTCACGCGGATCTGATATAAATTTATTCGTGATTGCTGAAATATGCACTAAACCATCTTGGTGAACACCTACATCAACAAACGCACCAAAATTAGCAACGTTTGAAACCACGCCTTCTAAAATCATACCTGGTTTTAGGTCACTAATTTTTTCAACACCGGCTTTAAACTCAGCTGTTTTAAATTCAGGACGAGGATCTCGGCCTGGTTTATCAAGCTCAGTAATAATGTCGGTAACGGTTGGTAAGCCAAACTTTTCGTCAGTGTAATCGTTAGCAGCAAGTTTAGTTAAAAAGTCGCTGTTACCAATTAGGTTACTGACATCGACGCTATTGCGTTCACAAATACGTTTAACAACAGGATAAGCTTCAGGGTGAACTGATGAGTTATCTAGAGGATCGCTACCATTGTTAATACGTAAAAAACCAGCCGCTTGTTCAAATGCTTTTGGCCCTAAACGCTCAACCTTTTTAAGCTCACTACGTTTAGTAAATGTGCCGTTAGCATCGCGATAATTAACGATATTTTGCGCTAATGTTTTGTTTAAACCAGATACGCGTGTAAGTAGCGGTACCGATGCCATGTTTAAATCTACGCCTACTGAGTTTACACAGTCTTCAACTACTGAAATAAGGCTTTGGCCTAATTGGCTTTGCGATACATCGTGTTGGTATTGGCCAACACCAATTGATTTTGGCTCAATTTTAACAAGTTCAGCAAGAGGATCTTGAAGGCGGCGCGCAATAGAGACAGCCCCTCGTATAGAAACATCTAAATCTGGGAATTCATTAGCTGCAAATTCAGAAGCTGAGTAAACCGATGCACCCGCTTCGCTAACCATAATTTTACTAAGCTTAAGTTCGCTGTTTGCTTTCATAAGCTCAGCAACCAACTTATCTGATTCGCGTGATGCAGTACCGTTACCAATCGCAATTAGCTCAACTTTATGCTGACGACAAAGTTGCTCTAACGTACGCACTGATTTATCCCAATGATTTTGTGGTGCATGAGGGAAAATAGTTTGTGTAGCTAGTAATTTACCTGTGCTATCAACAACGGCAATCTTACAGCCAGTACGAAGGCCTGGATCAAGACCTAAAGTAGTACGGGGGCCTGCAGGTGCTGCCATTAATAAATCTTTTAAGTTTTTAGCAAATACGTCGATTGCACCAGCTTCTGCTTTTTCGCGCATTGCTGCAAAAAATTCATTCTCTAGGTGTAATCCTAACTTAATTTTCCACGCCCATTGCACAACGTTTAATAACCAAGGACTTGCCGCTTTATATTTAATATCTAAACGGTAATGGTCAGCAATCATGTTGGCACATAGTTGCGCTGAATTTTCAGCGCTAGGCTCTGGATTAACATTTAACTGAAGTACACCTTCATTTCGGGCTCTAAGCATAGCAAGCGCGCGGTGAGAAGGTACTTTTTTGAGAAGTTCTTGATGCTCAAAGTAGTCACGGTATTTTGCACCCGCTTGCTCTTGGCCTTTAATTACAGTGCTTTCAATTGCGCCGTTTTGGCTTATGTGACTTCTAAATTTAGCAAGTAATTTTGCGTCTTCAGCAAAGCGCTCCATCAAGATAAATTTAGCGCCTTCGAGTACAGCTTTTGTATCTGCAAAGCCTTTTTCAGCACTTACAAATTGATCTGCTTGTTGCTCTGGGTCAAGGTTAGCATCTTTAAATAGTGCATCTGCAAGTGGCTCTAAACCTGCTTCAATTGCTATTTGGCCTTTAGTACGGCGCTTAGCTTTGTAAGGTAGGTATAAATCTTCAAGTTCAGTTTTACTTTGTGCATTAGTTATATCGGCACTTAGCTCTGGCGTTAATTTATTTTGCGATTCGATGGTCGATAAAATAAAACTACGGCGCTCTTCTAGTTCACGTAAATACGATAAACGCTGCTCTAAAAGGCGTAATTGGGTGTCGTCTAGGCCGCCGGTAACTTCTTTTCTGTAGCGGGCAATAAAAGGAACAGTTGCGCCTTCATCAAGTAATTTTGTAGCTGCAACAACCTGTTGCTGCTGTGCGTTTAACTCACCGGCTAAACGTGCAGAGATATCGCTCATGCAAAAACCTTTTTATACAATAAAATAAGACCAGAAGCGTGTTACTGGCGCCGTTAATTGCTTGAATAATATCACAGGAGGTAGTAATAAAAAGCTCTTAAAGCAAGCTATTTCACTTGCTTTAAGATGGTTGGGAGGGGAGTAAATCAATTCAACTAAAAGAGCGCCCTAGTGAGGATGCTCAATGTTTTCTAATACTTCACTGAAAGAGTGAGCAATAGGGCTAATATGTAGTGGAATATGTAATGTTTTAGCTATTTGGCGAGCTGAAATTAAACCACAAATTTCGCTACTTGCTGTTGTTACTAATAAAAACATTACACCTTGATGCTCCATTGTTTGCAGCGCATCACCAATACATGCATAGCTTAAACTTTGCATGCTTACACCTGTAAGTCGGCTAATTGGCGTCATAATATCGCGCAAGCTTACTTCACTTCGTGGGGTATTTAAACGCTCTGCAATAATAGTAATTTTAGAGCTTTGTAAATCGGCGCTAGAAACAAGACCAATCAATTTTTGGTTCTCGTCGGTTACTAAAACAAAATCAGATTGTTGTGCACTAACTTGTTTAAGTGCATCTGTAATCGTTGTTGTATGCTCTGCGCGAATGGGCGTTTTTTGAGTAAAGTTATTTACCATTTTTAGTGCTGGAGATGATAAATCAATCAAAGGTTGGTCATCTGCAAATGTGCTTGCAATAACGCCGTGAGAAACATTTTGAGTATGTAATTCTTTAAAGTTAGACATAGTAGTCACCTTAGTAGTTATAAAATTTAATTAAGTTGTAAAATAATGAATTAAATTAAATAGCTAGGTGGTCCGCGTTGGTACGCAGTGCTAAAAGGTCTGTTTAGGTTGGTGCTCTTATAAAAAGAATCTACGACATTAGGAAGTGGTTGAGGCGACCTAAAGGTAATAGTATTAACGTGAGAGTCTACGTCAAAATCGAGGTTTGCTTGGTCAGGAATGTCACAAGCAATAAAGTGATTAGATAGTTTAGCGTTATCAAGGTTTACTTCAGTGTTACTGGCATGCAGCGTCAAACTTACACTCATTAAAAGTGCAAACAATACGGCATTATTTAATATGCGCTGTACTATGTTTGACATAACCACGACCTTAATTAACTGCTTTCAAATTAAACAAATCAACTTGAATAATTCAGTTATAGCTTATTGGTTTAATTTACACAATCAAAAGTTAACATGATCTGAATCAAAACTTTTTATTTCTTTTTTTGGTAATCGATACTGTTTACATACCACTGTTTTTTACCCTGAGGAGTAGGTACCTCAAAATCGTCATCTACTTGTTTTTTAATCAGCGCCCGCGCCATAGGTGAGTCTATCGATATGTAGTCTTTTCGGTCGTAAATTTCATCAGGTCCGACAATTCTGAATTTTTTAGTTTCACCTTCTTCGTTTTCAATTTCGACCCATGCACCAAAAAACACTTTTCCATCTTGAGCGGGAGAGTAGTCGATGATTTTTAAATCAGGTATGCGTTTGCGTAAATAGCGTACACGACGGTCAATTTGGCGTAGCAAACGCTTGTTGTACTGATAGTCTGCGTTCTCAGAGCGATCTCCGAGGCTGGCTGCCCAGCTTACTATTTTTGTTACTTCTGGGCGTTTAACGTTCCATAGTTGGTCGTGTTCTTGTTGTAATTGTAAGTAACCTTCGCGGGTAACTAAATTTGTTTTCATGGTGAATTCTTTATTAGCTCTAATGGTGTGCACGTTATTAAATTTGCCAAAACTTGTCGAGCGTAAAATGTAATAAAGTACGAGTAAGTAAGCTTTGAAATGTTCAGTAACAATCTAAGCAAGTAATTAGTTTTTGATTATTAAGTTTTTCATTTATATTAACTAGTAATTGGATATAAAAATAAGAAAGAGATTATGGGACACGAAACCACAAAAGTATTAGTTGTTGATGACGATATGCGCTTACGCAGTTTGCTTGAACGTTATTTAGTAGAGCAAGGCTTTATTGTTAGAACCGCAGGAAACTCGGAGCAAATGGATAGACTCCTAGAGCGAGAAAACTTTCACTTAATGGTTCTCGATTTAATGCTCCCAGGCGAGGATGGCTTATCTATTTGCCGCCGTCTACGCCAAAAAGAAAATGAAATTCCTATTGTTATGCTTACTGCAAAGGGCGACGAAGTAGATCGCATTATTGGCCTTGAACTTGGCGCTGACGATTACATTCCAAAACCATTTAATCCACGAGAGCTACTTGCTCGCATAAAAGCCATTTTACGTCGCCGCGCAAAAGAAGTGCCAGGCGCACCTGCTGCTGAAGAAAACTTAATCGCTTTTGGTAAATTTACGCTTAATTTAGCAACGCGCGAAATGAGTGAAGGGGATAAAACAATATCGCTTACCAGTGGTGAGTTTGCAGTGCTTAAAGCGCTTGTTTCGCATCCACGTGAGCCACTTAGCCGCGATAAGCTAATGAACTTAGCGCGTGGCCGCGATTACAGTGCGCTTGAGCGAAGCATTGATGTGCAAGTGTCGAGACTTCGTCGCATGATCGAAGTAGATGCTGCCAATCCACGATATATTCAAACCGTTTGGGGTTTGGGGTATGTGTTTGTTCCCGACGGTGAAAAGTAATATTTATGGGCATGTTTCCGCGCAGTGCTTTTGGACAAACTGTTTTTTTAGTGGCGGCTCTGCTGCTCATAAATCAAATAGTGTCTTATGTTACGGTTAGTTTTTATGTTGTAAAACCAACCATTGAGCAAGTTAACTTGATGCTTGCTAAGCAAATTAAAACAGTATTCATTGACTGGGAAGATGGCGTTGAAATAAACGACGAAGTATCTGCAAAGTTTTTTGAAATTACCGGCATTGAAGTCATGACGCAGCGCGAAGCAATGCGCCAAGGGCTTGGGCAAAGCCGCGAATATTCTATGCTATCGCGCAGCATGACTGAGCAACTTGGTGGTTATTCTCGTGTACGTATTAGCCAAACTGATCCGTTGATTTATTGGGTTGAAGCACCGCAAGCGCCAGGTTATTGGGTAAAAGTACCGCTTAAAGGCTTTAAAGAGAATAACTTAGAGTTTTTGACTTTTTACTTATCAAGTATTGGATTTTTGAGTGTGCTGGGTGGATGGCTGTTTGCAAGGCACCTCAATAGGCCTTTAAAAGCTTTGCAACAAGCCGCAGTAAAAGTAGGCAAAGGCGACTTTTCTACCAAGTTAGAAGAACAAGGCTCAACAGAAGTAATAGAAGTAACGCGCGCGTTTAACCAAATGTCGCGCGGAATTGCCGCACTTGAAAACGACCGCCGTTTACTAATGGCCGGTGTATCTCATGATTTACGTACGCCGCTTACGCGTATTCGTTTAGCCACCGAAATGATGGTTGATGAAGATGATTATCTTCGTGAAGGTATTATTTACGATATAGAAGACATGAACGGGATTATTGATCAGTTTATTGAGTATCTACGCCACCATAAACGTGAAGAACTAAGTTGCGAAGATATCAATGCTTTAGTTGCCGAGGTTGTCAATTCTGAGCTTCAGCATCAACGTACTATTACGTTTAAAAGTAATCCAAATATAGGCAATATACCGTTAAGCTCTGTGGCTATTAAGCGTGTAATTACCAATATGATTGGTAATGCACTGCGTTATTCTGAGGGCGATATTGAAGTACTTAGCTACTTTAATTCAAACAAAAAGTATGTAGTTATCGCTGTAAACGATAATGGCCCCGGCATTCCTGAAAACGAACTAGAGTCTGTGTTTGAGCCCTTTAAACAAGGCGATGCAGCTCGCGGAAGTGAAGGCAGTGGTTTAGGCCTTGCTATTATTAAACGCATTGTTGATATGCACGACGGTAAAGTAAAGCTAGAAAACCGCCCAGAAGGCGGTTTAAGTGCACAAGTATATTTGCCAATAAAGGTCTTGAATTAATTTAAAAAATACCTAAAGGCGCTTTTAGACTATTGAATTTTAATATCAAGGAATAAATGTGGTTGTTAAGGAAGATGATAAAATATTTTTAGATAGACCAATATTCGTATGGGTCATTTCCGGGTTAATTTTATTTTCTGTATTGTGTTTCTCAGTTGAAACATTGCCAGACTTAAGTAGTGAAACAAAAGTATTTTTAAAGTACTCCGAACTGTTAATTGCTGTAATTTTTACTCTTGAATATTTAACAAGGGTTGCCTTATCGCAACGCAGGCTAAACTTTGTTTTTAGCTTCTATGGAGTTGTGGATCTTGTTGCTATTTTACCTTTTTATCTAGCATTTGCTGTAGATTTAAGGACATTACGCTTAATTAGGCTATTAAGATTAGTTCGAGTATTGAAGGTAGTAAGATATAACACTGCTTTACTTCGATTTGCGAGGGCTATTTACTTAGCAAAAGAAGAGTTAGTTATTTTTACAGGGATGAGTTTGGTTTTATTATATCTTTCAGCTGTAGGTATTTATCATTTTGAGCACACTGCGCAGCCAGAGGTTTTTAAATCAATTTTTGATAGCCTTTGGTGGTCAGTTGCCACATTAACTACAGTTGGATATGGCGATATCTACCCTATAACTATTGGGGGACGTTTTTTTACTTTTTTCATCTTAATGATTGGGCTTGGACTCGTAGCTGTCCCCACTGGTATTGTAGCTTCAGCCTTGTCTGCTGTCAGACGCGAAGATGAAGTTAGTTGCAATTTAGAGAACTAAATTAAAGGCCGCTATATTTTACTGCGGCCTTTAATTTCTATTTTAAAGTGCTTTAAAACGAATAGCTGTACCGCCACTAGTGGCTAATTTAAGTATTAGTTTATCGCTTGCAGTTACAACACGTTTTTCGATAGCTAGATCGTACGGATTGTTTTTCCACTCTGCGCTTTTACCATCTTTATAAATTTGTGCTTCAAACTTTTTGCCTTGCTCTAAAAAGTCGAGTTTTACCTCAACAGTTCTGGCTTTTTCGTCAGTAATAGCACCTAGGTACCAATCATTTCCTGAGTATTTAGTGCTTTTACGTTCTTTACGAGCGAATACAATAAAGTCGCCTACTTCACCATCAATAGCAATACTTTGCTGCCAATCTGTTGGTACGTCTTGAATGAATTGAAACGCATCGGGCTTAGCCAAATAGTTTTTAGGTAAGTCGGCAGCCATTTGAATTGGGCTATACAAAACAACATAAAGTGCGAGTTGTTTGGCGAGTGTGGTTTGTGGGCGGTTTGTATCGCCTCCTAAACCATTAAAGCTCATATCAAAAATACCTGGCGTAAAGTCCATTGGTCCTGCAAGCATGCGGGTAAAAGCAAGCATTGGTACATGCTCTGGTGGGTTAGGTGGTGAACCCCATGCATTATACTCTTGTCCGCGTGCGCCTTCGCGCGCAATCCAGTTTGGATAAGTACGGCGCAGGCCTGTATCTTTAATTGGCTCGTGAGTATTAATGCTAATTTTATGCTTAGCCGCAAGTTTTACGTTATAAAGGTATTCGTTAACCATAAACTGGCCGTCATGCCATTCGTGGCGAGCAATACCGTTTTTGTCTATACGTTTTATATTTCCGCCATCGGCTACATAACCTGTTTTTACTTGGCTTACGTTTGATTTTTCGTAAAGGGCAAAAGCATCTTCCATTTGGTCACGGTAGTTGCTTACATTGCCTGATGTTTCATGGTGGCCAATGAGCTGTACGCCTTTTTCTTTGCCGTATTGAGTCAGTGCTGCTATATCAAAGTCGTCGTACGGTTTGGTAAAGTTAAATACATCGCCATTAAAATACCAATCGCCATCCCAACCAATATTCCAGCCTTCAACGAGTACGCCATCAAAACCATACTGCGCTGCAAAATCCATATAGTATTTTGTGGTTTGCGTAGTGGCGCCGTGTTTTTTACCGCTACCCCAAGTTTGCGTGTTTATATGCATACCCCACCAAATACCCACGTATTTGCCAGGCTTAGCCCACGACACGTCACCGAGTTTATTAGGCTCGTTTAGGTTTAGTATTATATCTGAATTAACTAAGCCAACAGCGCTGTCGGCTATTTGAATGGTGCGCCATGGTGTTTTAAAAGCACCTTGTTTTTTAACTGCAACACCATCTGACCACGGTGTTAAATCGGCAGTGAACGTACCAGAGCGGCGTTGATTAAGCACCATGCCTGCGTAATCAACAAGTGCGGCTTCATGAATACTAATATGAGTACCGTCACTTGTTTTAAACGTAAATGGTGTGTGAGCTAGTGGAGCTTCGTTAAGTGGAGTAGTGTTGTAAACATATTCGTAGCGGTTCCAGCCACGAGCAGGTATCCACCATGCTGTTGCATCATGGCTATTGTTTATTGCAAATTCAGTCAACTCTTTGGTTATTTCTGTATGTTCGAACCCGGCTTGTTGTGGTACTTCGTATCGAAAACCTACACCACTATCAAATGCTTTAAATCGAATAGTGTAGGTACCTTTATTTGGCTCGTTTTTTGTAAAGGTAACGGCTACTTCGTTATATTCGTCAATAACGTTTTGGCGTTCGCCCCAAGGTTGTTGCCACTGCGAGTTAACGCTTTGTTGTTCAATGCTTTTAATTTTAAAGCCGTCGCTAAAAGCTGCTTGTGTTTTAAATTCAAACCCCAGTAAAGATTTGTTTATAACCGCTTTGTTTTTAAATTTTATAGCGTAGCTTGGCGTGTTGTTTTCGTCAGAGATGCTTACTGTTATTTGTGTGTCTGGCGATTTTAGCTCTACGGTTTGTCCGTAGCTATTACTAGCAAAGGCTAAAAGCACAAGTGCTGGTATTCTCATGGTATGTCCTTAGATGAGTCGGTGGTGACATCTAAGGATAATGACTGTTGATGATTAATACGACTGCTTACATACGTATTCAATGTTTTAAAAAATAGAAAGAATTTGGTGGCTTAATCGGTCTATAATGTAAACAAATTGATAATAGCGACAAGAAAATGATAAAAAGCTTACTTTATGTATTTTTACTAAGTGTTAGTACTGGAGTTTTTGCAGCAAATATTACAATTAAAAATGCTAATAATGACCCATTACCTAATGCTGTTGTATGGCTAACTGCAGGAGGCCCCTCTAGCGTTATTCCTCCAGAAGCACCTTATGCGATGACCCAGCAAAATCGAGAATTTAAGCCGCGTATTTTAGTTGTCCCACAAAATGCAAAGGTAGAGTTTCCGAATGCGGACTCAATCATGCATCATGTTTATTCATTTTCTAAAGCTAAAACATTTGAATTAAAGCTATATAAGGAGCATCCAAAAGCGCCCATTACTTTTGATCAAACGGGTGTTGTTGAGCTTGGCTGTAATATTCATGATTGGATGTTAGGTTATATTGTAGTGGTAGATAGCACTATTTTTGCAATCACTGATGAAAGCGGGAATGTTGATTTAAATGCCAATTCAGGCGAATACACGTTAAGTGTTTGGCATTCTGGGTTTAGTGATATTAGTAAGGTTGAATCTCAAACTATTACTGTGGCTACTAACCCTATCACTTATAAAGTAAAGCAGGAAATTGCGGAGCAAATTGATTTTGCTACGGATGAATTTGATGACTATTAATCGCTTAATAAGGCTGGCATTTGTAGCCGGTGCTTTATGTTTTAGTAATGCATTGTATGCACAAGTAAAAGGCTTGATACAAATTAGAGCCGTGCAGGGGGACGATATACGTAGCTTCCAAGAGGGCGGTCTTGGGCTATATCGGCACGATACTAAAAGCGACGAACTTATTTTATCCCAAGGTATTTTAGATTTTAATGTTGATTTAGCATCTAGTTGGTCGGCTCATGGGGTGTTAAATGCGAATCAAGATCCTGACGTTGGCCTTGGTTTTACGCAGGCTTATATAAAGTATCAGCCGCTATCTAACAGCAACTATAAATGGCACATGCGCGTGGGGGGTTTTTACCCACTTATGTCGCTTGAAAATCCTGATATAGGGTGGACTTCTCCTTATAACTATACAAACTCAGCTATTAATAGCTGGATAGGCGAGGAAGTACGCACTGTTGGCGCAGAGGTAACTATTAAGCGCCCAGCAAAACGTTTTAACAGCGCTCATAGCTTTAGTTTTGTAGGTGCTACATTTAAAGGCAATGATCCTGCCGGTACTTTACTTGCGTGGCGTGGTTTTGCATTACACGATAGACAAACTACATTTAACGAAAGTATTAAATTTGCGCCTATAGCGGCATTAAATGCATACGAATTACGTTGGCAGGCTAATCAGGTTTTACCGTTTGAAGAAGTAGACGGTCGTTTTGGCTATTACGCTGGCGTACATTGGGATTACTTAAAAAAATCACAATTTCGAATTTATTATTACAACAATAATGGCGACCCAACCACACTTAATATTAGTACAGGGCAGTATGCTTGGGATACTCGCTTTACAAGCGCCGCTTGGCTTTATAAGTTTAATAGTAAAACACGTTTAATAGCACAGGTACTTAATGGTAAAACTGAAATGGGCAGTAACGCATTAATTGATAATGCTTTTTATAGCCATTATTTAATGCTGAGCCATAAAGAAGGCAAACATCGAGTTTCAGTACGTTATGATTATTTTAAAGTTACTGACAACGACACAACCGCGTTTGACCCTAATGCAAGTAATGGGGAAGGCTTAACCGCAACATGGCGCTACCAGCTCACTAATAAACTACAAATAGGGGTTGAAGGTTCTGCACTTAAAAGTGTTGCAAAAAATAGAGAGCCAATTGGATTTAATGAACGAATCTCGCAGCAGCAAATAATGCTAAATGCGCAATGGCGTTTTTAAAAGCATAAAAAAGGGAGCATTTAAATGCTCCCTTTTTAGTTTAATAAAATTGGTATAGATTATTTTTTATCGAATGCGCGTTTCATGTAGTTAGGTGTAGCGAGTGCGCCATGATGAATACCGCTATTGTAGTATTCACTGTGCTCGGCTATTTGTGCCGCGCCATCTTCTCTAAAGCCGTCAAATGCTTGTGATTTACGTGCAAGTGTTACTGACCATAAACCGCTTGGGTAAATTGGTTGTGGAAATGGTAATGTTTGTAAATCGTTAAAGCCTACGCTTAACATTGCTTCGCGCATTTCAACTAATAGTGGCATGTGCATAAGTGGTGATTCACTTTGTTGTACTAAAATACCACCTGGGCGCAGTGCATCTAAACAGCTTGTGTAAAACGCATGGTTAAATAAACCCTCACCTGGACCTACCGGATCTGTGCCATCAACAATCACTACGTCGATAGATTCGCCAGCGGCTTCGCGCATGTATTTAATACCGTCGTCAAACATAACAGTTGCACGGGCGTCGTTATTAGATTCACAAAGCTCTGGGAAGTATTTTAACGACATTTGCGTTACTACTTCGTCGATATCTATTTGCGTTACAGTTTCTACGCCTGGGTGTTTTAATACTTCGCGTAAAGTACCGCAGTCGCCGCCGCCAATAATAACGACGTTTTTAGGGTTTGGATGCGCTAAAAGTGCAGGGTGGCTGATCATCTCATGATAAAAGAAGTTTTCGCGGGTTGTTACCATAGTACACCCGTCGATGATCATTAAATTACCAAAGTCTGTGGTTTCAAACATTTCTACCTTTTGAAAAGGAGACTGTTTTTCATCTAACTTTTTATTAATACGTAATGAAAATGCGCTGCCATCGCGGTCGCTAATTTCAGTAAACCACTTACTTTGATCTAAATTTGCCATAGTTACTATTACACTTTTTAGGTTGAGTATGAAAAAGGGGCAATTCTGCCAGTGCTTGGCGTTTTGCTCAATGACATTTTAACTGATTTGACGAATAAAGTTAGTTAGGAGTGAGTGAAAGTTCAATTTTTGTTAGCCTAGTGGATAGTGACGTATTAAAATGCGCCTTTATACCTAATTGACTAAAGAAGAGTTGCCATGACCTGGGGTTTAGAAACAGCACGCGCCACTTATAACGTTGCTCATTGGAGTGATGGTTATTTTGATATTAACGCACAAGGCGAACTGGTGGCTTACCCAGATGGCGACCAAACAAAACCGGCCATTTCTTTAACGCAATTAACTGAGCAGTTTAAGCAACAAGGTTTAACGTTGCCGGTTTTAGTACGCTTTACCGATATTTTAAAAAATCGTGTAGACACCCTTACTAACGCGTTTACGCAGGCGCGAGCAAATCGCGAATATAACGGAAAATACACCTGTGTTTACCCAATTAAAGTAAATCAACAACGTTCTGTAGTAAGTAAACTATTAGCGCATCCAAGCGGGCTTGTTGGCCTAGAAGCAGGCTCAAAGCCAGAACTTATGGCTATTTTGGGTGTAGCAAAAGAGCCAATCACAATAGTGTGTAACGGCTATAAAGACAGTGAGTTTTTACGCTTAGCGTGTATTGGTCAAGCAATGGGCCACAGCGTAAAAATTGTGGTAGAAAAGCTTTCAGAACTGACCACACTACTTGAAGAAATAGACAACCTAGGCATTGAACCGGCTATTGGTATTCGCATTCGCCTAAACTCAGTAGGCAAAGGCAAGTGGCAAAACACGGGCGGCGAAAAAGGCAAGTTTGGTTTAACAGCAGGCCAAGTACTAAGTGCTGTTGAAGTGCTTAAAAAGCATAATAAGCTGCACTTAATGCAAATGGTGCATTTTCATATTGGTTCTCAAATTGCCAATATTCGTGATATTCACCGTGCTTTGCGTGAATGTGCGCGTCACTTTGCTGAGCTTACACAATTAAACGTACCGTTAAATACCGTTGATGTGGGCGGCGGCTTAGGTGTTGATTACGAGGGCTCTGGCTCGCGTAGTGCATGTTCAATGAATTACACCGTAGAAGAGTACGCGCGTAACGTAGTGAATGCATTTGCAGAAGTGTGCGATCAGCATAACCTTACGCATCCTGCCATTATCACCGAATCGGGGCGTGCTTTAACTGCTCACCATGCGGTATTAATTACCGATGTAATTGACGTAGAAAAAGCGCCTAATCATTTAAATCCAGAGCCACCGCTTGAAAATAGCGCATTAGTGCTTGATGAAATGTGGCAGTGTTTACAGCGTTTAAACCCGCGTATGGCATTAGAAATTTATCACGACGCTATGCACTTATTTAGCGAAGCGCACGATCAGTACGTGCATGGCTTAGTAAGCATGCTAGAGTGGGCGAAAATAGAGCAGCTTTACTTTACTATTTTACATCGTGTACGTGCATCGCTTAGTAATAACGCGCGCGCGCATCGTGAAGTACTCGACGATTTAAATGAAAAGCTTGCTGATAAACTCTTTGTTAACTTTTCATTATTTCAGTCGTTGCCTGATGTATGGGGTATTCAGCAGTTGTTTCCTGTTATGCCAATCGAAAACTTAACTCAGCCACTGACTCAGCGCGCGATTATTCAAGATATTACCTGCGATTCTGACGGGCAAATTCGCGAATACGTTGAAGGCGCTGGTATCGAAACCAGCCTACCAATACCAGAATATAAGCATGGCGAGCAATACCACATTGCTATGTTTATGGTAGGCGCGTATCAAGAGATTCTAGGTGATTTACATAACCTATTTGGTGACACTGATTCGGTGCACGTAGAGCTTAACGACGACGGCTACGTGTTAACCAATGCTATAAAAGGTGATAGCGTTAAGGATGTATTAAAGTTTGTTGACTATGATAGCGCCATTTTAGCTGACAACTTTGCGTACCAAGTTAATAAACTTGATGTATCGACGCAGTGTAAAGAAGGTTATTTAGCTGAGCTTAATGCAGGCCTTGAAGGCTATACCTATTTTGAAGATTAATTTGTAAGCAACTGAAAGCGCAGTATTAGTGGCTGCGCAATGTTTAAAGGAATGGAAGTAATGTCAGTTATTCGCAGTGTATTTAGTATTATTTTTTACACAATAAACACACTTTTTTGGTTTGTGCCTATTTTTGTTTGTGGGCTTATAAAGCTTATCCCTATTAAGCCTCTACAAAAGCTTATGAGCTGGGCAGCTAAGCAATTTGCAACTATTTGGGTTACCTTTAATAGCTTAAATCAAGCGTTATTCACGCCAACTAAACTTAATGTAACTGGCCTTGAAGACCTTAAATTAAAAGATTGGTACCTAGTAATTGCAAATCACCAAAGCTGGGTCGATATTTTAGTATTACAGCGCGTGTTTAATCGTAAAATTCCATTTTTAAACTTCTTTTTGAAAAAAGAGCTTATTTACGTGCCTATTTTAGGTTTATGTTGGTGGGCGCTTGATTTTCCGTTTATGACTCGCACGAGTAAAAGCCAATTAAAAAAGAATCCAAAGCTGCGTGGCAAAGATTTAGAAACCACACGTAAAGCCTGCGAAAAATTTAAAGAGATGCCTGTAAGTGTGGTTAACTTTGTAGAAGGCACTCGTTTTACTACGCAAAAGCATGAGCGCCAAAATAGCCCGTTCCCACATTTATTAAAACCAAAAGCGGGCGGTATTGCTTTTGTAATGCAAGCAATGGGCGAGCAAATTACTAAAGTGGTTAACGTTACCATTCAGTACCCAGATGGTATTCCTACTTTTATGGATTTTGCTGGTGGTAAGGTAAAAAATATCAACGTACACGTGGAAGTAAGGCCGGTAAGCGAAGAGCTTATTGGTGACTACACCGGTGATTCTGAATTTAGAGTTCGCTTTCAAAGCGAGTTAAACCGCTTATGGGAAAACAAAGAGCAAACACTACAATCGCTCGAAAAAACCCATAAGTAAAAGGTAAAAATATGAGCTTACAGTTATGCTAAAAAAGTGGTTACCAAATTGGCTTAACGGCTTAATTGTAGGCTGCGTATTGTTTTCTAACATGATACTTTTTGGCTCGCTAGTATTTGTACTGGGCCTTATTAAGTTATTACTGCCTTTGCCTGTGGTTAACTCTATATTACACAGCGCTTACCGAGGTTGGTGTAACGGCAACCGTTTAGGGCTTTGGTTAGGTTGCCCTAACATTGTGGTTGATATAAGTGGCGACTTAAACTCAAAAAGTTGGTATTTACTTATTTGTAACCACGCGAGTTGGTTAGATATAACTGTACTTAGCTCATTACATGCATTGCCTGCCCCTAAGTTCTTTTTAAAAGACGGGTTAAAGTACATGCCTTTTATTGGCACTGGTGCGTGGGCTATGGGTATGCCGTTTATGAAACGGGTAAGCAAAGCGCAGCTTGCTAAAAATCCAAAGTTGAAAGGGTTGGATGTAGAGCGCACGAAGCGTAGCTGTCGTAATTTTCGTCATCATCCTACTACCATCATTAATTTTGTTGAAGGTACACGCTATACGCCAGCCAAACATAATCTGCAACAAAGTCCTTTTAAGCATTTATTAAAGCCCAAAGCGGGTGGCATTGCTTTTGCGCTTGAAGTATTAGCCGATCAATTTGATGCCATGCTTAATACAAGTTTAGTATACAGCGGTAAGACAGATCACGTTTGTCGTAACTTGCTAAAAGGTGAGCTAGATTCTATTTATGTTTCAATAGACGTAACGCCCATTAATGACAATATGCAGGGCAGCTATCAAAGCGATGACGTATTTAAAGTTAATTTTCAATATTATGTGAATGAGCTATGGGTTGCTAAAGATCAGCAGCTTGCCGACATTTATGCTCAACAAGATTTACCTGAACCACAAATCAGTAAGGAAATTGAAACACTATGACCAACACCCATCTTCAGGAATTAATTGCTCCTTGGTTTGAAAAAGTACCCGACGCGGATTTTCTTAGCTCAATTACCGCAGTCTCAATAGGGATATTTTCTTTATTAATTGTTTACTTATTTACTCGTAGATTAATGTTACCTGGCATTCAAAAAATAGTGACGAGGCTTTCTCCTGAGCGAATTGGTGCGCTTTCTCCTATGCTTAATAAGCTAAATAAACGTATTGCCGGAATGCTGTGCTGCGTATTGTTTTTAGCTACGTTTGATAGCGTATACCCAGTTAATGAAATTGCAGGAGAAATACTAAAAACAATAGGACAAGCTTTGCTTATTATTTATGCGGGTTTTATTTTTAGTAGTATTGTGAGCATTGCGGGTACTATTTATAACCAGTTAGAGTTTGCACGCGAAGTCCCTATTCAGGGCTTAATTCAGGTTGTTAAGCTAATAACCTTTATTGTGTGTGCAATTTTAATTGTGAGCATTTTTCTTGAGAAGTCACCTACTTATATTCTCTCTGGCTTTGGTGCTATTGCTGCCGTTACGTTATTAGTATTTAAAGACACTATTTTAGGCTTTGTAGCCAGTATTCAAATAGCAGCAAATCGCCTAGTAACCTATGGTGATTGGATTCAAGTAGAAAATTACGGCGCCGATGGCGAAGTAATTGATTTGGGTTTAAACACTGTAAAGGTACGTAACTGGGATAACACCATAACAACTATTCCAACTTATATGCTGGTAGCGGGTTCATTTAAAAACTGGCGCGGCATGCAAGAGTCGGGCGGTAGACGTATTAAACGTTCACTCAATATTGATATGCACAGTATTTGTTTAGTGGGTGATGAGTTTAGAAAACAAATTGATGCGGCTATTCCGCTGCACGACTATATTCGAGTGACGACATTACCTGCTCAGGTTTCTAATTTAGGGTTATTTCGTCGCTATGCTGAAGGCTATTTAAAACAGCACAGTAAAATTAATACGTCGCTTACGTTAATGGTACGAGAGCTACAACCACTAAACCATGGTTTACCTATTGAGTTTTATTGCTTTAGTGAAGACAAACGCTGGATTTCGTACGAGCATTTACAAGCCGAAATAATGGACCATTTACTTGCGGTATTACCCGTGTTTGGGCTTAGAGCGTATCAAAGTGTAAGTGGGCAATTAAGCCCACCTAACGAGCAACAAACAGATAAGCCAACATTTAGAGTGATGGCAAATAGTGCTGTAAAAGACCCACAGCAATAAATAAAGCTAAGAGCCACCAAATAGGTGGCTTTTTAAATCGCAGCCATGCAAATGTAATTATTACTAACGCAACTTGCCAAAGGTTATGCACCGCTGATGTCCAAATTGGCGAATACAGTGCAGCCGCTAAAAAACCTACTACCGCGGCATTAAGCGCCGCTATTGAGCTTGCAAAACGTGGCTTACTTGCCAAGTTAATCCAGCTCTTTTGGAATGCGAGTATAAGTAAAAAACCAGGCATAAATATAAGCAGTGTAGCTATAAGAGCACCCACTAAAGGTTGTTCTGTAGTAAGTTGTGCGCCTAAGTAAGTAGCAATAGTAAACATAGGCCCAGGCACTGCTTGTGCACTCGCGTAAGCACTTAAAAACTGATCATCACTCAATGCTGGTACGCCAGCTTGAAGTACCGGCAGTACTACGTGTCCGCCGCCGAACACCATTGCACCTGCCTGGTAAAAAGGGGCAAACAAAGCAAACTCATGTCCTAGTGGAATAAAGCTCACACCAAGTAAGAGCGCAAATAACCCCAGTGCAATCCAATTAATATTACTTTTTGTACTGCTAACATTTTCTGTGGCTGTACCCAGTTTTAATAAAGGCCATATAGCACCTATTGTTGCAGCGGTTATTAAAATAGCGATTTGAGTTCCCATCATTGGAAATAACACCAAAGCAAGTGTACTCATTACAGCAAGTAACTTAAGCGCAGCACTTGTACAAAAGCTTTTAGCCATACTAAGTGTTGCATCAGCAACTATAACAACGGCAAATAACTTTAAGCCTGCAATAATGGCAAAGTAAACAGCGTCAAACTGATGAGCACTCACCGCAAGCAGCACCATTATTAAAAACGAAGGCAGAGTAAAACCTACAAAAGCAGCTATACCACCCAGTACTCCAGCACGCTCAACACCAATAGCAAAACTAACTTGGCTAGAGCCAGGCCCCGGCAGCGCTTGGCTTAAACTAATAAGTTGTGCGTAACGCGTGTTAGTTAACCAATTTAACGAGTCTACAAAGTGGCGTTTAAAATAACCTAAATGCGCAGCAGGGCCGCCAAAGCTCATACACCCTAGTAAAAAAAACTGTCTAAAAATAGCAATTAACATTGCGCCAATATCCTTTGTAAAATTCATTAAATTGTCACAGCGTAGTATGACATTTTTATTAAAATGACACATTAGTTTGAGGTCTGTTTAACAATCAAGCAAGATGCGTTGCTTTTAACACTCTCTTCATAGTTTGTTCATACATGTATTTGCATACTCTTGCTAAATTCTTAATGAATAGGGTATCACCATGACTTTAACTAAATCACTTTTAAGCGTAACCGTAGTAGCTGTATTACTTTCTGGTTGTGAAATGAATAACACAGGTAAAGGAGCCGCTATAGGCGCCGCAGCCGGAGGTGTATTAGGTAAGGCTACGGGTAATCATAAAGATAAACGTATTTTTATTGGTGCCGCTATTGGTGCACTGGCGGGCGCTGCTGTTGGCGACTACATGGATAAGCAAGAAGAAGCATTTCGTGATGAGTTAGCGGGTTCAGGTGTTGAAGTAGTGCGTGAAGGTGACAACTTACGTTTAGTAATGCCATCAAACATTACGTTTGCGACTGCTCAGTCTTATATTTCATCAGGCTTTAACGATACGTTAGATGCGATTGCTAAAGTAATGAACAAGTACGAAAAAACCTACCTTAGTGTGCAAGGGCATACTGACAGTACGGGTAAAGATAGCTTCAACATGAACCTATCGCGTGAACGCGCTCAAAGCGTTAAAAACTACTTAGTGAACCAACAAATTATGGCTACACGTGTTAGCACTATGGGCTATGGCGAAACACGGCCAATTGCAACTAATGATAGTGCAAATGGCCGTGCTCAAAACCGTCGCGTAGAAATTCAGATAGTGCCAAATACCGAAGGTTAGGGTTCTTGAACCTTGCAAATTTAACCTTGAAAGGTCAACAGACCCTAATCCTTATTAAACTGTAATTCACACAGTTTTTGATACAACGGGTTACTTGCTAACAACTCTTGGTGAGTACCCGTTGCTATGATTTCCCCATTTTCCATTACTACAATTACATCGGCATGTTTTACCGTTGCCAGCCTATGGGCAATTATTAACGTTGTTCTGTTTTGCATTAAATGCTCAAGTGCAGCTTGTACATGGTGTTCGCTTTGCGCATCCAGCGCGCTGGTGGCTTCATCAAGAAGAAGTATTTCAGGGTCTTTTAATATGGCACGTGCAAGCACAATACGCTGCTTCTGCCCACCCGATAACCTCACACCCTGCTCACCTAAAAAGCTGTTATAACCTTGCGGTAACTGTTTGATAAATTCATCGGCATGCGCATACTTTGCTGCGGCATATACTTGCTCGTCGGTTGCACTTGGGTTGCCATAACGAATGTTATGCATTACATCGGAGCTAAATAAAATAGGATTTTGCGCTACCATGCCCATTTTATTGCGCAGAGTATTAAGCGATAAATCTTTAATGTTTACATCTTTAAATTTAATGGCTCCGCTAGCTGGATCGTAGAAGCGTTGTAGTAATTCAAATAACGTTGTTTTACCTGCGCCAGAAGGGCCAACAATAGCCACCGTTTGGCCTTGATTTATATTTAGGTTTATTTTATTAAGTGCGCTTACGTCTGGGCGAGAGGGATAGTTAAAGCTTATATTTTCAAGCGTAATAGCAGGGCTGCTACTTTCTTGCAGTAAATTACTATCTTGTGGGTTTAGCGGGTTTTCTATTTCACTTTTAACAGCAAGTATCTCAAGTAATCTTGCCGCCGCGCCTGCTGCGCGTTGTAGCTCGCCATATACTTCAGCAACGGTTGCCACCGACATTGCAACCATAATAGCGTAAAACACAAATGCGCCTAGCTCGCCGCCGGTCATGGTACCTGCAAGTACGTCACTGCCACCTACCCATAACATAGCGCTAATGGCACTAAAGGTTAAAAAAATCACTACGGCTATTAAAAACGAACGCTGTTTAATGCGTTTTTTAGCTACGTTAAAGGCTTTTTCGGTCTCAAGTGCAAAGGCATGCTGCTCTTGTTCTTCATGGCTATAGCTTTGCACTACTTTAATATTTTGTATGATTTCTCCGGCATAGGTACTTATGTCGGCAATGGCATCTTGGCTAGAGCTTGCTAGTTTACGTACCTTGCGACCAAATATCATCATAGGAATAAGTACCAGTGGTACACAGGCTACAACCACTAAAGTGAGTTTTAAATTAGTAAACAACAACATAGCAAGTCCACCAATCAACATAAGTACACTGCGCAGCGCCATAGAAAAGGATGAACCAATAATTGATTGCAGTAATGTGGTGTCGGTGGTTAAACGCGACATAAGCTCGCCACTGCGGTTTTCTTCAAAGTAGCTAGGGTGTAGCGTAACAATACGATTAAACACGGCTTTTCGAATATCGTTACTTACTCGTTCACCAATCCACGACATTAAATAAAAACGGCTAAAAGTGCCTACTGCTAATAAGCTGATTAAACCAATGAGTACAAGTACAGCTTGTTGTAATTGCTCTTTGGAGCCTGCAATAAATCCATGATCAATAACAAATTTAACACCTTGGCCCAGTGACAAGTTAACACCCGCAGTTACTAATAACGCAGCTAGCGCGGCGACTACCATCCATTTATACGGTTTAATAAAAGCAAAAACAGGTAATAAGCTGCTAAAGGCGGCTTTTTCGGATGTAGATGTGTTTTTTGACATAGTGGATTCTTTTTAAAGGTTAAGGTATAGATATGGCATCATCGGATTAAAAATCAATAGTATTAAATATCATCAATAAGGAATAGCTATGACAACAAAAATAATAAGCGGTGAATTTACAGTGGCTTTAGCGCCTATTGAAGGTTATACCAAAGGTCAGCAAGGCATTAACTTAGGACGCATGTCGATTGATAAAACTTTTACTGGTGCGCTTAATGCTACCAGCCAAGGCGAAATGCTAAGCGCTATGACCCCTACGCAAGGTAGTGCCGGTTATGTTGCCATAGAGCAAGTGATAGGTGAGCTTGACGGCAAAAAAGGCAGTTTTGTATTGCAGCATTTTGGCACTATGGATAAAGGCCAAGACAGCCTAATTTTAAATGTAATCCCCGACTCAGGCACTAATGAGCTAGAAGGATTAACTGGCAGCATGAAAATACGTGTTGAGCAGGGCATTCACTATTACGATTTTGAATACAGCTTATAAAGTGGATAACAAACAATGCAAAAAATAGTAGAATTTAAAAAGCGTGGTTTTTAGTAACGACATTGATGTAAATGATTTAAATGAGAGCATATACCGCTAAAATCAAGAAGGTTGGAAAGTAATAAGGCCAAATAACGGCCTATATATTATTAATAGAAAACGATGAACTATAAGGACAAAAATGACATTAGCAGCATGGTTTAGTTTAGTACTTGTATGCATGATGGGTGCAATGTCGCCAGGCCCAAGCCTTGCAGTTGTACTAAAGCATACAATGAGTGGCGGAATGAAAAACGGTATGCTTGCTGCACTTAGCCATGGCGTGGGTGTTGGGCTTTATGCGGCCGCTTCGTTACTTGGTTTGGGGACATTGATGGCTCAATTTCCAACGGTATACCAAGTGCTTGTATATTTGGGTGCTGGATATTTAGCCTATTTAGGTTTAAAAATACTATTAGCAAAACCCAATAATGACGAACTGCAAGTACAAAAAAGCGAGGTAAGTGCAACTAAAGCGCTGCAAGATGGATTCGCCATTGCATTTTTAAACCCTAAATTAGCCATTTTCTTTTTAGCGTTGTTTTCGCAGTTTATAGACCCGCAAAATCTCACTTTAAGCATTGGCATTATTATGTGCTTAACCGTGTTTATAATTGATACAGGTTGGTATTTGCTAGTTGCAGTACTTACTGAGGTTTCAAAAAATCGCTTTGGTTTTACTAAGCAAAACCCATGGCTTGATAAAATACTGGGTGTTGTGTTTATTGCCCTTGCTATAAAAGTCGTTATTAGTTTGTAAGATTGAGTAGAGATTATTGAAGTTTACAGAGTGTATTTGTAGTTATATAGATAAAGGATTAAAACAATGACAAAACATATTTTAAAAAGTGCTTCATTCGATTACAAGGTAAAACAATATTGGATGGTTACTACCTCGCTATTTGCAATGTTGGCTCTTGTTACTATACCGCTTATACCTATCATTTTACTTATCGTATGGCTGGTGGGCGGGCGAATACTCGCAGCTATGTCGGCTGACTTATTACCACAAAAATTGGTAGTTAAACGTGGCATATTATTTAAAGAAGAAAAATCTATTCCGCTTGAAAAAATAACTGATGTTGGATTAAGCCAAGGGCCGTTAATGCGACTGTTTGGGTTATATCGTTTAAGCTTTGAAACGGCAGGGCAGTCAGGAAATGGGGCTTTAGTGTCTTTGCTTGGTGTAGTTAATGCGAGTGAGTTTAGAGAAGCGATACTTGAGCAAAAAGATGTATTGGCTAATCAAGGTAAAACTTCGCAGCAGGCGACAGAACAAAGTGAGAAAGAGCTACTGAGAGCACTTACTTATAGTGTTAAAAATATTGAGCAGATGCTACTTGTTTTACTTGATGAAAGGCAGCAAAAGTAACTTATTTTTAAATACAGCCAATATCTTGCTTATAAGGATGTTTTTGTGACTACGGATATTGAAAATATATTTAATAATTATCCTCAGATAACTAAAAGTACGCTTATAAAATTACGGGAGCTAATTTATACCGTAGCACAAGAGCAAAACTTGGGAGCTGTGGAGGAGTCAATAAAGTGGGGAGAGCCAAGCTATAGCACAATAAATGGCAGCCCCATTCGCATTGGCTTTAAAGGATCATCATGTTATTTGTTTTTTCATTGCCAATCAAAGCTCGTAATTACATTTAGAGAATTATATTCTCATAATCTCACTTTTGAAGGAAATAGAGCAATAGTGTTAAATAGTGAAAAGCCATTACCAGAGTACCCACTTAAAGCGTGTATTAAATTAGCACTGACTTATCACAGCGTTAAACACCTACCTTTGTTAGGTGCATAACTGCAAGCACTTAAGTAGATGCTTAAAACACGCTACATATTTGGCTTGCATCACAGGTAATAACACTAACGTTTTCATAACCAACACGTGTTAGCGCTTCTGCACCAAGGGTTGCACGTGCACCACTGGCACAGTGTAAGTAAATTGGGCGTGTTGCATCTTTTTCTATTTCCATCAACTTCATTTCGAGTAACCCGCGCGGAATATTTATTGCTCCAACAGCTGCATTTGTTGCGTGTTCTGCTGGTTCGCGCACATCAATAAGTAAGCCTTTATTTTGTTCAAGCTCGAGCTTTGCTTGTGCTGCGTCAATACGGCGCTGGTTAGGTGTGATAATTTTAAGTAAATCAGGGATTGATGTAAGCATGCTTTTTTATTCCTTAAGGTTACGTTTGCGTAATTGTGTGATCATCAAATACAAACAACTAATAGCAGATTGAATTGAGTTTAGTGTAATAAAAACAGTAAGCCATATTCATCTAGGATCAAAATATTGCAGCTATACAAATACGGCAATTATGAGTCCCGCAATTAAAAAATGAGCTATTCAATTTTATTTAGTGTTTTATTTACTATATTCGTTTTTTCTATATTAGTAAATTCTAATGTTAGACATTAACAATGCATATATTTATACTCCAATCACTTTTTATAATAAGAGCATGCTATGAATATCGACTTTATTGCAATGGCTGGGAATGTGGCGCAGGCAGAGCAGTTATTAAAAATTTTAGCGAATAAAAATCGCTTAATGATTTTATGCTCTTTGCAAGATAAAGAAATGAGTGTATCGCAACTAAATGAAGCCGTACCTTTAGCACAATCGGCACTTTCTCAGCATTTAGCTGCACTACGAAAAGCGAATGTTGTTGCCACTCGCCGTGAAAGCCAAACTATTTATTATCGTATAATTGACGATAACGCAGTGCAATTACTTGGCACGCTATATAACTTATTTTGTAAAGACTAACGATTTTTAGTGGCGTGAGTAGCGCAGCGAAAGCAGGTTAGAATAACCTCAGCTCTATTGTATTGTTTTTGTGCTATTAATTTTTTGCAGCATTTGTACTTAAATAGATTTCGTACGAAAACAGCCACTATCTTTAGGCGAAGCTACAAATATATAGCAGCATGCTATCGCAAGGTTTAACCCAAGCGATAAGTTTGCGGTTAAAGATCATCTCAAATAAACGTAGCTATTTCATCGATAGATTTTTTATCCAGTGCATGAGCCGGTATTGTGGCATCTTCACTTGGGTAGCCTGCAATAAGTAACATATACGGGCGCTCGTTATCCCTATCTCGGCCACATATGTCGGTTAAAAAGCTCATTGGTTTTGGAGTATGAGTAAGGGTTGCCAAACCTGAACGGTGCAAAGCTTGAATTAAAAAGCCGGTAGCTAAGCCAACAGACTCATGCACATAATAATTCGTATTTTTATCATCAGTGCTTACGCCGCCCTTTTTTTGACTAAATACAGCTATAAGCCAAGGTGCATGCTCTAAATAAGGTTTATTGGCGTCGGTACCTAACGGTTTTAGCGCATCTAACCATTCTTCACCTGCTCGCCCTTCATAAAAAGAACGTTCTAGCTTTTCGGCGGCTTCTCTTATTTGCTTTTTTACATCGCTACTATTTATAGCAACAAAATGCCAAGGCTGATGATTCGCTCCACTGGGTGCTGTACCTGCTGCTTTTATACATGCTTCAATAATATTTTTTGGTACTGGGCGATCGCTAAAGCTGCGAATGCTATGGCGACGTTGGCTAGTGATTAAAAACTCGTTAGCGCGATTTAGCATTTCGTCGTGTGGGTATTCTATAAAGTCGTTTAATGGCTGACTTTGGTGATCTTGCATGGCTTTTCGCTTCTTATAAAAAGTATATGTGGTTTTTATACCGAGTGAATAAAGCGTAGGCAAGTGTTATGAGTTTAAATTATGTTTATTTGTTGTTACAAATTTAACCAGTAAGTAACTTATGTTCCTGTTTTTCTTGTGGTATAAAACATCATAAAAATAATTACTCATATTCAAGGAAGTAAAAATGCTATCAATAACTGGGTTATCTAAAACCTACGATAACGGCGTACATGCACTACAAGGTGTTGATTTATCTATCGGTAAAGGGATGTTTGGATTGCTTGGGCCAAATGGCGCAGGTAAATCATCGCTTATGCGTACCATTGCAACACTACAGTCGGCTGATTCAGGTTCAATTACTTTTGATGGCATTGATGTATTTAAAGACCCACAGGCACTGCGCCAACGCTTAGGTTACTTACCACAAGATTTTGGTGTGTACCCGCGTGTTAGTGCTTACGACTTACTGGACCATATGGCTGTTTTAAAGGGTATTCATAATAAAGCGGAGCGTAAAGAGTCGGTTGAAGGGTTACTTGCGCACACTAATTTATATCAACATCGCTCAAAAGCGGTAAGTGGCTTTTCGGGCGGTATGCGCCAGCGTTTTGGTATTGCACAAGCCTTACTAGGCGACCCTGATTTACTAATCGTTGATGAGCCAACAGCGGGGCTAGATCCTGAAGAGCGTAATCGTTTCCATAACTTATTAGTAAGCTTAGGCGAGCAAAAAGTAGTTATATTATCGACCCATATTGTTGAAGATGTTGCAGAGCTTTGCCCAAATATGGCGGTGTTGGCTGGCGGTAAGATTTTACTGGAAGGTAACCCAATAGCGCTTACCGATAAGCTCCAAGGACAAATTTGGCGCAAAGCCATGAGCCAAGAAGAAGCGCAAGAACTTGAGCCGCAATTACCGGTTATTTCTAAGCGCTTATTTGCAGGGAAAACAATTTTACATGTAATAGCAGAGCAGGCTCCACAAGGGTTTGAAGCAAGTAATGCAAATTTAGAAGATGTGTATTTTTCTACACTGCTTAATCATCGTAACAGCGAAGTAGCATAAGGAGGCGTTATGTTTTTTAATATGCTTGCGTTTGAGCTGCGCTATTTTATGCGCCAACCTTCGTTTTATGTGACCTCATTAATCTTCTTTTTTATGGCGTTTTTTATAAGCTCCAGTAGTAAGTTTCCGCTAGGTGGGGCGAATGTTCATATGAACTCGCCGTTCTCGATTATGCTTTTAACCGTTACATTTTGTACACTCGCTATGTTTTTAGTGGTTAACTTTGTTGCCAGCTCTGCTATTCGCAACAGTGAAAGCAAAATGGATGAGCTGGTATTTAGTAAGCCTGTTAATCCTGTGCCTTATCAAGCAGGGCGTTTTTTTGGTTCTTACTTAGTTGTACTTATTGTGTTTTTAAGCGTGCCATTGGGTGTGTTTTTAGGGTCGCAATTTGGTTTATTAGTTGGCTGGCTCGATGGCGAATTGATTGGTCCTAATAAGCTAATGTACTACGCTGCGCCTTATCTTTATTTAGCAGTGCCAAGTTTACTTGTGCTTTCGGCTATTTTTAATAGTGTAGCGGTCTATTTTAAAACCATGATGTCGGTGTATGTAGCAGCTGTTGTGATTTTTATAGCCTATCAAATTGCCGGCGTTTACTTTGATGATTTAGCATTTAGAAATATTGTTGTTTACGCCGACCCATTTGGTTCAGGTTCGTTAATTGATTTAACACGTTATTGGACTGTAAATGATAAAAACACAGAAGTGCTAACGCTCACAGGTGACCTTTTAGTTAACCGTATATTGTGGGTGGCAATCAGTGTTGCAATGTTTTTTGGCCTTGGAAAGCTAAGCAACCGCATAGTAACTAAAAAACAGAAGAAGCAATTTAAAGTCTCTGCTTTTGTACAAAATAAACAAGCTGCACTTATCAATAGTGCTAAAAATTATAAATCAGCGGGGATTAGTACTAAATCTCAGCTAATAATGCGCAGTATATTCGAACTTAAACAAGTTATATTTAGTGCTCCTTTTATGATTTTAGCGGGTGTAAGCTTTGTAACGCTTATGATCCCTCTGTTTGCGCCTATTGGTGCTTATGGCACTACTAACTGGCCTTTAACTCAGAATATGGTCAATATTATTAGCGGTATTTCTGGTTTATTTTTGTTTGTTATTATCGCTTTTTATAGTGCTGAGCTTGTGTGGCGAGAGCGACAAAGTGGCATGGGCGATATTATTGACAGCTTTCCTGTACATAACAGTGTTTTTTGGGTGTCAAAAATACTGGCTTTAATCGCCGCTGTTTCTGGGTTGTTCCTCGTGGGAATGATACTCACAATTACAGTTCAGTTATTTAAAGGTCAATTTAATTTAGAGCTAGGACAGTATTTATTTAGGATTGTTTATTTATCGATTTTACCGTTGATTATGCTGACAGTACTCGCCTTCTTTTTACAGATTATTAGCCCGAATAAATATGTAGGAATGGGTTTGTTTATTTTGTATTACATAGCGCAAAAAGTAATGGGTTCTTATGGGTTTGAGCATCATATGTATCATTTTTCGCAAAGCAGTAGCGTACCGTATTCTGATATAAATGGTTATGGACATTTCTTACAAGCTGCGCATTGGTACACATTATATTGGGGCGCGTTAAGTCTTGTTTTAGCGATTGTTGGGTTTGCGTTATGGCACCGTGGTCCTTCACAAACGCTGCGCACACGCCTGTCTATGCTTCGTTATAATATGTCGTTAAAAGGGCAAGCGATTGCGGTTATTAGTGCACTAGTGTTTGTTGGTGCAGGCTACAATATTTATAACAACACGCGAGTTTTGAATGAGTTTACTACGAGCGATGAGTTTCAAGACAAGCAAATAAGTTATGAACAGCAGTTTGCACAATACAAAGACTTAGCAGTACCTATGGTGACCGATGTTGACTTAACTGTTGATATTTATCCAAAAAAGCGTGCTTTAAGTGCTGTGGCAAAAATTAAATTTACTAATACCTCTAACGAGCCAATTACGCGAGTGTTAATAAGATCACCTCAACACGCTAAAAGTTGGGATGTAGCTATGGCAGGCGGTAAGATAGTTGAAAAATTACCAGCGCTTTATTCAGCATGGTTTGAGTTTGAGCAGCCGCTTATGCCAAACGAAATAAGAGAAGGGCAACTGTCGGTTACTCGTGATCATACAGCCTTTACTGATAAAGACTCTGATACACAATTAGTTGCCAATGGCACTTTTATTAATAACTTGGAACTCCTTCCTAGCTTTGGTTATAGCCGTGGTTTACAGGTAGCTGATAAATTTGAACGCCGTAAGCATGATTTACCAGAACTTGAACGTGCCCATAAGCTAGAAGACAGTCAGTACTATACTCAAAGTGATTTTGGTGCAGCTAATGGGTTTATTAACTTTAAGGCAACGGTAACAACCGACGAGTCGCAATTTGCTATTACCCCAGGGTATTTACAAAGTGAAAGTGTAAAAGACGGGCGCCGCACTTTTGTTTATGAAATGGATGCGCCTATTTTAAACTTTTATGGGGTGCTTTCGGCTGAACTTGAAAGTAAAAAGGTTGAGCATAATGGGGTAAATATTGAGGTGTATTACCACAAAAATCATGCATGGAATGTTGACCGCATGATTGAGTCGGTACAAGACTCGATAGATTACTTTACACAAGCATTTGGGCCGTATCAGCATAAGCAGCTACGTATAATTGAATTTCCTAAGTATCGCTCGTTTGCACAAAGTTTTGCCAATACAGTCCCTTACTCAGAAAGCATGGGGTTTATTACAGACTTAAGAGATGAGAGTAAAGTTGACTACCCTTACTATGTTACCGCACATGAAGTAGCGCACCAGTGGTGGGGGCATCAAGTGTCGGGAGCAAATGTTGAGGGGAGCGCAGTTATGTCAGAAACGCTTTCACAATACAGTGCGCTTATGGTGCTTGAAAAACGCTTTGGCGCAGAGAAGCTACGTAAGTTTTTAAAATTTGAGCTTGATAGGTACTTAATAGGGCGTACAGGGGAAGCCTTTGAAGAAATGCCACTATATAAAACGCAGTCTCAACAATATCTTCATTACAATAAAGGATCTGTGGTAATGATGGCGATTTATGATCGTTTAGGTGAAAAACGGTTAAATGATGCACTCAAAGCATTTTTAAATGAGTTTCAGTACCAATCAACACCATACCCAACAACACTTGATTTACTTAGCTATTTAAAACAAGACGCAACACAAGCAGAGCAAAGTTTTATTGACGATCAGTTTAAATATATCACCTTATATGAGCTTGAGATGAAAGATGTGTCAGTTACAGATAGCGTTGATAGCGAAGGATTTTATACTGTAACACTTAGCGTAGAAGCCGTTAAACAGCGTGCGGATGGCCAAGGTGAAGAAACTGAACAGCCGCTCGATGAGCTAATTGATATTGCATTGTTTAGCGATGACCCTGAAAACCTACTAGCTGAAGATTTTGTTATTTACTCTCAAAAGCACCAAATAGTATCAGGTACTAATACTATTGAGCTTAAAGTAAAAGAAAAGCCACTATTTGCGGGGGTTGATCCTTACATTAAGCTAGTCGACAAGGACAGTAAAAATAACCTAGCTAAATTTTAAGGTCTATCTACTAACCACTTAAACTGACTAATTTAAAGGCCGCATTTATGCGGCCTTTATGTGTAATAAACTGTATAAAACTTCATAGCGTTTCTACATATTCCCCACAGCTTTTTACGCTAATATTTTATGTTCTCTTATAAAGTTACCTTACTGGTATTTAGTTTATAAGAAAGAGTATGAAACCATTAATTATAGGGGCGATAGCATTAAGCCTGAGTGCTTGTTCTGCGGTAACCATTCAGCCACAGGCAACAGCAAAAATAACGAGCCAAGCTAATTACGAAGATAGTCGCTCATTTTACTTTTGGGGATTGGTAGGCGAGCAACGCGTAGACGTAAAACAAATATGTTCGAATACACCGGTTATTCAAATGCAGTCACAACAAACGTTTAGTGATGGAGCGCTGAGTTTAATTACGCTTGGAATATACTCGCCCCATACCATTAAAGTGTGGTGCCAAGAGCAAGTAATAGGGGAAACATTATGAGTATCAAGCTACTTGCAGCCGGTTGCACACTGATTATTTTAACGGGATGTACAAATATTTACTTTGATAACGGAGCACAAAGCAAAGTAAGCAATAAAACGCTAAAAAGCTCACAGTGGCATCATAATTTTGCACTTGCGTTGTACGAGGGATCAGAGCCGTTAGATTTAACAACACATTGCCCACAAGGTGAATGGCAAAGCGCTCATACGTATAAATCGTTTACTAATGGTTTAGCTGAGGTGGTTGTGAATCAAATCGGCCCAGCTTGGTACCCTAAAACAGTAGAAGTACAATGTAATAAGGTACCATTTAAGGCAAAACAGCTATAAAACGAGAAAAGGGCCAAAAGGCCCTTCGTGTTGCAGCAAGTAACACATTCTTTCTTATAAATTAAAGTCTACAGAATAAGCAACGTAAGCTTTAATATCTGAATCATCCATATCTGTATCAGACAAACCAAAAGTAAAACCGTCTTTCGAAATTGATACACCGTAATCTAAGATATTATCATCGCCAATAAAATCACCAGAGTAATGGCCTAAGTGAAGTGCCATTTCAGTGCCGTTACTGCCAACAGCAAAACCGTAGTCAGCTGTCAGGTAAAGTGAATCACCAAAGTCTGTACCATCACCACTTGCAGCTGATGTTGCTAATACAGAAGCACCAAAGGTAAAGCCTTCAACACTGATGCTACCGTAAATTTCAGAGAAATCTGCGTCTGCTTCAGAAGCTGCGTCTGGGTAAGCGTAATAAATATAACCAACATCGTAGCTAACACTTTCGTTAATATCGCCACCAAAGCCTGCATATAAGTCAAGCTCATAGGTCATTTCATCTGCCCACGATGCATTTGAAGCCCAAGTACCTGCATAAAAGCCCGATTCATTGGCATAATCAATACCGCCTGAAATAGCTGCATCGCCCCCAGTTTGCTCTTGACCTCGCCATAAGTAGTTTGATGTTGCCGCTGCATTAGCAGTTACTTCAGCATGCACAGCTGTAGATGTTAAAGATGTTGCGCCCATTAATGCTATAGCACTTATAGCGATGGTTTTTTTTAGTTTTAGCATGTCCATTTCCCGTTATATGATTTTTGCTCGCCAAGGTTTTTATTATGTAATCGGAACCTTTAGGCTGACGGCTTTTTATTGTTTAACTAACGGGATAATTGCACTGTATGTGCCAGCTTCATTATTTTTTATTAAAAATTATTTTTTATTTATTAAAAACATGAGCTTGAATTTTATGAATAGGATGGGGATATAACATGAAGGAAGATGTTGCGCACATTGCTGGTGCATAAATTAACCTAGCCGCACCATAAAAGTACGGCTAAATTAGAAGGTTTTAGCCGAATATAGTGCGCATAAGGCTAATTGTTTCGTTTACGCTGCGACCTTTTTGTACTTCACTCACAATTGAATCACGTTTACTGCGAATGTGTTCGGGAATATCGTCAGCAGCAAGAGCACTGTCTACTAAAATTTCTGCAGACTCTTTACCTCTACGCTGAGTTTTACCTGTTGTAGTTGTAGTACGTTTAGGCTTGCTTAGCAGTTTAATGTAGTTAGAGTTATCTGGTGTTTTAGCATCAGCGTAGTGAAAGAAACATGGAATTAATGCTTTAATAGCAACCAATTGTTCTTCTAACTCGTTACTAGGTTTAGCCATTTTATACCATGACATAGCTTGAATACCTTTTACGATATCTTGCCAGTAACGCTCAAAATCACTATTTTTAAGTTTAGAAACACCTAGGGCACCACATAAAGCATCTAATCGATTATTATTTGTAATCGGAGTAAATAAATCAGGGCGACGCATTGCAAGCAAACGAGTTGCAGGCGCAAGTGTTGGTTTTTCGTTGTTGTCGGTGAATATTTTTGAATAAGCAGCAACAAATTGTTGATACTCATATTGAGTAATATCACCTTCAAGTGGAATATTTGCTAGTGCGTCGTCAAAAGCACCTGGTAAATCTCCAAGCATTTGATGGAAGCTCTTCGCACTCTTTGTAGATGCAAACCATTCAACGTCAAAGTTGTATGTGCTTGGATCAAGTGATGCTATGTGCTTACCGCTAAACGCAAGTAAGTCTTCAGGGATCATATCTTTAAGAGATTGCTCACGAATGCTTTTAATGTAGTCGACTAAACGAAGTTGTTCATCAAGTGCAATAACGTCTTTGTGTTGTTCTACAAATACACTTACAACAGGCCAAGGAGCAATACGTAAAGCTTTAGCCTGTAAAAAGCTAATCGCTTGCTCTGTAATGAGAATTCACTCAGCATGGCAAACGGCGCATACTTAAATATTATTTAGCCTTAAAGCTGCAGAGATTGTTATAAAACAAATGAACCCAGCTTGATACCATCAAATAGTTGACGTGAGCTATTCTTTGGTATTTTTAAAAGTGGGCAGTGATTGATGCCGGTTATTCGTGACTTAATATACTTATGGGGTCTAGTTTTACTGCTTTATAGCAGGAAAACTAGACTCTAATATAGGACTGAAAATAGCTTTAAGTATTATACTTGTCAGCGTGAATTAGTTATTTAAAAGAGTTAATAGGCTAGGGTCTTCAGTTTCAATATATAATGCTTTTAATTTTTTATCACCACTTTCGGTTTCAGTAAATTGCTGAAAAGAATAGTTTTTAGAAAAACTTGAAAGAGCCTCAATAGATGCTTGATTACTACTTTGTGTATAAGTAAGTTCTAGTGCGCAAACCTTCCCTGCACACTCTAGATCTTGCTGTAAAATAGTGACGTCTTTTAATTCATTTAGAATAAAATCGTTTAGCTTATCTTTACGTATTTGTGCTATTTCAGAGTATTCAATATTAGACATACGCTGCAGTAATATTGAAGTATCATTTTTAAATACGTCGTCCAATGCTTTTGTTGAAACAAATTCTTTTCCACCCTCAGTTGAAACAAATTCTTCAGAGAAAGCGTTAGGGCTTGAAATAGGCAATTTAGATATCGCTGCCACTTTTTGCTCTACAACTTTGTGCTGTTTGACAGATGGTTCAGAGGCTTTACTTAATAGGGTGTTTGGCTCAATTGGAGGCTTAGCTTTTTCATTACTAAGAATGGCTTCATCAGTTGGTTGTATGTGGGTTAGCGGAGGATCTGAAGGCTGCCCAGTGTTTAAAATACCAATACCAAGAATGGCGACAAAAACAAGTGCAATTAAAAATATGTATTTCATTTTACTATCCTTAGAAGAGAAAGGCATACGCCTTTCTAAATGATGCTTATTCCAATCGTATCATACAAGAAACTTGACCACCACCAGAGCACGAATAGCTAACTGTACCACCCTCACCATGAACAACCGTCATGCTACCTGAGGTGCAACGGCATGTCATTGTTGCATAGGTAAATGTACTCATTGTGATTAAAAAAAACGCTAAAATAACTGTAATTTTTTTTGATAAATTCATAATAATCCTTAATCGTGATTTCGAACTTTAATGTTACCTTATTGTTTTTTTTGTAAATAACTATTTTCTAGGTGGTTTAAATATGAGAAAGGGCCTTGTGGCCCTTAGTGTTGCAGCAAGTAACACATTTTTTTATAGGCTAAAGTCTGCAGAGTCGACAACGTAAGCTTTTAAATCTGAGTCATCGATATCATTATCAGATAAGCCAAAAGTAAAGCCATCCTTAGAGATTGAAACGCCGTAATCGATGATGTTGTCATCACCAATAAAGCCGCCTGAGTAATGCCCCAAATGCAGCGCTATTTCAGTTCCATTACTACCAATAGCGAATCCATAGTCTGTTGTTAAATAAAGTGAATCACCAAAGTCGGAACCATCACCACTAGCAGCTGAAGTTGCTAATACCGAAGCACCAAAAGTGAAACCTTCTACACTGATACTCCCGTAAACCTCAGAGAAATCTGCGTCAGCTTCTGAAGCAGCATCAGGGTAGGCATAGTAAATATAACCAACATCATAGCTAACGCTTTCATTGATTGCGCCACTAAAGCCTGCATATAAGTCGAGCTCGTAGGTCATTTCATCTGCCCACGATGCATTTGATGCCCATGTACCGGCATAAAAGCCGGACTCGTTAGCGTAATCAATTCCACCCGAAATAGCAGCGTCGCCTCCTGTTTGCTCTTGACACGCCATAAGTGGTTGGAGGTTGCTGCTGCATTTGCAGTTACCTCTGCAAATGTCGTTGTTGATGTTATGCCTGCAAACGCCAGTGCACCGAAGAGTATTGTTTTTTGTAGTTTTAGCATGTTTCACTCCCGCTATATGACTTTTGCATACCAAGGTTTTATTATGTATTGCTTTGACCTTTTAACTGGATGCATTTTTATTATTTAACTGGGAAGGTAATAGCACTGTATGTGCCAGTCTCGTTTTAATTATTTTTAAGTAAAACTAATGCTATTAAAACAATTGCTTATGATGAAATTATGTTTTTGGAAGGAAGTTTTTTGATTTTCTGTCGCACGCTGCTGGTGCATAAACTAACCTAGCTGTACTATTAAAGTACAGCTAGGAAAGGTTTTTTAGCCAAAAATAGTGCGCATAAGGCTAATTGTTTCGTTTACACTGCGACCTTTTTGAACTTCACTTACAATTGAATCACGTTTACTGCGAATATGTTCAGGGATATCGTCAGCGGCAAGTGCGCGGTCTACTAAAATTTCTGCAGACTCTTTACCTCTACGTTGAGTTTTACCTGTTGTAGTTGTAGTACGCTTAGGCTTGCTTAGCAGTTTAATGTAGTTAGAGTTATCTGGTGTTTTAGCATCAGCATAGTGAAAGAAACATGGGATTAGCGCTTTAATAGCAACTAATTGTTCTTCTAACTCATTACTCGGTTTAGCCATTTTGTACCATGACATAGCTTGAATACCTTTTACGATATCTTGCCAGTAACGCTCAAAATCACTATTTTTAAGTTTAGAAACACCAAGGGCACCACATAAAGCATCTAATCGATTATTTGTAATCGGAGTAAATAAATCAGGGCGACGCATTGCAAGCAAACGAGTTGCAGGCGCAAGTGTTGGTTTTTCGTTGTTGTCGGTGAATATTTTTGAATAAGCAGCAACAAATTGTTGATACTCATATTGAGTAATATCACCTTCAAGCGGAATATTTACTAGTGCGTCGTCAAAAGCACCTGGTAAATCACCAAGCATTTGATGGAAGCTCTTTGCACTCTTTGTAGATGCAAACCATTCAACGTCAAAGTTGTATGTGCTTGGATCAAGTGATGCCATGTGCTTACCGCTAAACGCAAGTAAATCTTCAGGGATCATATCTTTAAGAGACTGTTCACGAATGCTTTTAATGTAGTCTACTAAACGAAGCTGTTCATCAAGTGCAATAACGTCTTTGTGTTGTTCTACAAATACACTTACAACAGGCCAAGGAGCAATACGTAAAGTTTTAACCTGTAAAAAGCTGATAGCTGAAATAAGCTGGTCGTGTAGCTTTTTAAGTACAGGCAATTGCTGTGGCTCTAGTAAATCGTAGTTCATACGATCTCTGCTAGCATTTAGCAATTCGTAACACCAAGGTAAAAAATCATCAGGGTGGTTTTCTACTTTCACGGCCATAAGGTTAAGGCTTAACTCTGAAGATTGCTTCAGAATGTTCTGATAGATTTGGTTTTCTTGTTCGCCTAGCGTCATTTTTGACGGTGAAATTAGCAGTTTTTTCATGCCTTGTAGAATCTCCGGTTTAGATATATATTTTTTTGCTGGTCTATTTTAGCGCAATTACGCTAATAACAACAGCGCTGTCCTTCATCCGTTGTAATTGAAATGACTAAATCGGTATTTTTGCTAATAAAATGAGACTAACGCTTTAACATGTATTAATCATTTTCATTTAGTACAAAGAGACTCTCAACTAAAATGTTGAGTTGTTTTTAGGGCAACTATGAACGACGGCGTAAGCCGTAATATTTCTACTGTACTTATTGTTTTGCTCGAAAAGTTAATCGTATCAGCGAGCTCTTATTGCGACAATCTGGCAAATTTACAAAAATGTTGCTATTTGGTTTCGCGTATTTTGTTCTTAAATTCTGCTATTGCCTAATAAACGAAAGCCCATGAGCCTAAAATATAATAGCCATATTAAATGTAGCTATTATTAAGAGTGGTATATCAGAAGCAAAAGTGTCAAAAACTAGAACAGCATAATAAAGCGAAGACCACGTACTTAATAAATAATTGTATCAGCGGTATTTAAGTCTTTATTTATAGAGTCTTCAATGCAACCTAGAGGTATTAAAATGTTTCAGGAGCGATTCATACAGAGACTGTAAAATTCAATAAAGTGCTTTTTTATCATAACTACAATGATTTTAAGGCTAACACTCGCTATGATAAGAACATTATTTGCACGTTTGAAAGGACGATCATGAAAACCTTACTTAAAATTGTAGGTGTAATACTTTTACTATGTATAGCACTCATTGCCGCCGCACCGTTTTTAATCCCTACTGATACTATTTTTAATAAAGTGTCGCAGCAGGTAGAACAAACAACTGGGCGTACTCTTACTATTAAAGGTGATAAAACACTTAGCGTATTCCCTGCATTAAAGTTAGAACTTAACGACGTGCATTTTGCAAACATGGAATCAGGTTCGCGCGCCGATATGGCGAGTATGAAACAGCTTGCTGTACACATACCTTGGTTTTCATTATTTGGTGGTGAGTTTAAATTAGATAAGTTTGTTATAAACGAACCAAATATTCTATTAGAAACCGACAAAAATGGTAAAGCTAATTGGCAGTTGTTTGATGCAGTTGCAGAGCAACCTAAAGAGCAAAGCCAATCAGGTGAAGCGATAAAGCTTCCAGATAACTTTGATATTGAATTAGGTGAGGTTGCTATTTATGGCGGTACATTTACTTACCTAGATGGCCAAACAGGTGCTAAACAACAAATTAGTGATCTAGAGCTCGCTATTTTACTTCCTTCACTTCGTAAAACATTAGAAGTAAAAGGCGGTATTACTTATATGCAAGAACGTTTTGAGCTTGATATAAAACTAGATACTCCGGCTAAAGCAATTGAAGGCACCACTTTTAATGTTAAACAAACCTTAGATTCTCGTTTAGTTGATCTAACGTTCGAAGGGAGCATCGCTAAGCAAGGCCAAGATATTAAAGGTCAGTTAGCATTAAATGGTGAGTCAGTTAAAAACATTGCGAAATGGCAAGGTGTAGAGTTAAGCGCTAAAGAAAATGCTTTTAACGCATTTAGTGTAAACGGTAAAATGCACCTAGCAGGTGAGAAATTTAATTTAGAAGATTTAGTTGCGACGTTAGACGCATTGGAAATAAAAGGTAAGAGCGAGCTTAACCTAGGTAAGCGTTTAGCTGTAAATGCTGATATTGATTTAGGTATGCTTGATTTAAACCCGTACCTACCTAAAGCAGTAGCTAAACAAGAAGAGCCAGTAGAGCAAGATGATAAACCTGCAGAGCCAATAGTATGGGATGACACTAAAATTGATCTAAGTGCGTTAAATTCACTAGATGCGAATGTAGTTATTCGTTCAAGTGGATTAAAAGCTAACGATATTAAGTTGGGCGCAAATCAATTTACTGTTGCTTTAAAAAATAGCATTGCAAAACTAAGCCTAGATAGCTTTTCTGCTTATGAAGGGTCAGGTAAAGGCGTTATCAAAGTAAACGCACAACAAGTACCTTATAAAATATCAACTAACTTTGACTTAGCTGGTATAGATGCACAGCCTTTATTAACTGATGCGGCAGGTTTTGACAAGCTAATGGGTAAGGGGTCTTTAAATTGGAACCTAAACACAACTGGCCAAAGTCAAAAGTCGTTTATTGGTGCGCTTAACGGAAAGCTTGGATTTGAGTTTGCGGATGGAGCAGTGAAAGGCGCGAATATAGCTGAGATGGTACGTAAAGGTAAGGAACTTATTTCAGGAAACTTTGGTGCAGCATCTGAAGGGTTAGATACAGGGTTTGAAGAATCTGAGCAAACGGATTTCTCTGCACTAACGGGAAGCTTCAACTTTACTAATGGTGTTGGCAAAAATACTGATTTATCACTTATTAGCCCACTTATTAGAATATCTGGTGAAGGGGACGTCGATTTACCGCAAACAATGGTTAACTACCGTTTGGTTACGGGCATAGTTGGATCAATCGAAGGACAGGGAACTACTGATGACAGTAGTGGCTTTAAAATACCATTACGTATAAAAGGGCCTTTCCATGATGTTGGTATAAAGCTTGATATAGGCAATGCGCTCAAAGATGAAGCTAAGCAGAAAGTCGATGAGGCTAAAGAAAAAGCCAAAGACAAAGCAAAAGATAAGATTAAAGATAAATTAAAAGGTTTATTTGGTTAATCAACTACAGCTAACGTAAACAAGGCACTTATATAGTGCCTTGTTTGTTTTGTAACCATCTGTAAAATAGCTACATAGCCGTAATTACTCAACTTTAATAACCATACACTCCAAATTAATTAAAAAATAACCTATCGCTACCCCCTCAATGCTGGTACAATTGCCCGCCCTTAAGAGACAACTCGTTTGTTTTTTGATTGGGATTTAATCGAAATGTCTGATTTTTAAACGAATTTTAGACACGTTGTAATTACTACACCGGAGGTCATTAACATGATCCAAATGCAAACTCAGCTGGAAGTTGCTGATAACAGCGGCGCTCGCAAAGTGCAGTGTATAAAAGTCCTTGGTGGTTCACACCGTCGCTACGCAGCGATTGGCGACATCATTAAAGTTTCTGTAAAAGAAGCTATTCCTCGCGGTAAAGTGAAGAAAGGTGATGTTAAAAACGCGGTAGTTGTGCGTACCAGAAAAGGTGTTCGCCGTCCAGATGGTTCTCTGATCCGTTTTGACAGCAACGCGGCTGTTATCTTAAATGATAACTTGCAGCCAATTGGTACACGTATTTTCGGCCCTGTGACTCGCGAACTTCGTAATGATAAGTTCATGAAAATCGTTTCACTAGCCCCAGAAGTACTGTAAGGAGCCAATCATGGCAGCAAAAATACGTCGTGATGACGAAGTAATCGTACTAGCAGGTAAAGACAAAGGTAAGCGCGGAAAAGTGCTTTCAGTTGTTACTGAATCTGGTCGAATCTTTGTCGAAGGCATAAACTTGATCAAGAAGCACCAAAAGCCGGTTCCACAATTGAACCAAGCTGGCGGCATTGTTGAGAAAGAAGCATCTATGGATGCATCAAACGTTGCGATCTTCAACTCGGAAACGAGTAAAGCTGATCGTGTAGGTTTCAAGATTGAAGATGGTAAGAAATTACGTATCTTTAAATCTACTGGTAAAACTATCTAATAGTTGGAGTAGAATGATGGCGAAACTGCATGAAGTATATAAAGACAAAGTAGTTGCTGAACTTCAAGAGAAGTTTGGTTTCAGCTCTGTCATGCAAGTCCCTCAGATCGAAAAGATCACATTGAATATGGGCGTGGGCGAAGCCCTAGCTGACAAGAAGATTTTAGATAACGCAGTAGCGGATCTAGCAGCAATCTCTGGTCAGAAACCTCTAATCACTAAAGCACGCAAATCTGTTGCTGGCTTCAAAGTGCGTGAAGGTTACCCGATTGGTTGTAAAGTAACCCTACGCGGCGAGCGTATGTGGGACTTTTTTGAGCGTTTGGTATCAATCGCTATCCCACGTATTCGTGACTTCCGTGGCGTAAGTGCTAAGTCTTTTGATGGACGTGGCAACTACAGCATGGGCGTACGTGAACAAATCATCTTCCCAGAAATCGATTACGATAAAGTAGACCGTGTACGCGGTATGGATATTACTATCACTACTTCTGCGAAATCTGATGAGGAAGGCCGTGCGTTGTTAGAAGCGTTTAACTTCCCATTTAAGAAATAAGGGTAGGGTTATGGCAAAGAATTCTATGAAAGCGCGCGAAGCAAAGCGCACAAAACTAGTTGCTCAGTTCGCTGAAAAGCGCGCGGCACTAAAAGCTATCATCAGTGATGTTAATACATCTGAAGATGATCGTTGGGACGCGGTACTTAAGCTACAAGCTTTACCTCGTGATTCTAGCCCTGCACGTCAACGTAATCGTTGTAACATTACGGGCCGCCCACATGGTTTCCTTCGCAAATTCGGCATGAGCCGTATTAAAGTTCGCGAAGCAGCTATGCGCGGTGAAATTCCTGGCCTTAAAAAGGCTAGCTGGTAATAGAATCATGGGAGTAAGACTATGAGCTTGCAAGATCCTATCGCGGATTTGTTCACACGAATTCGTAACGGTCAATCAGCGAAGAAAGTATCTGTAACGATGCCAACTTCAAAGCTGAAAGTAGCATTAGCTAAAGTACTAAAAGACGAAGGTTATATCGTAGATTTCGCCGTTAACGGTGAAACTAAACCTGAGCTTTCTATCGAGTTGAAGTACTTCGAAGGCAAAGCTGTAATTGAAAATATCCAGCGTGTAAGTCGCCCTGGTCTACGTATCTATAAGAAACGTGACCAATTACCTAAGGTAATGGGTGGTCTTGGTATCGCTATCGTATCAACTTCTAAAGGCCTAATGACAGACCGCACAGCACGTAGTGCTGGTGTTGGTGGTGAAATCATTGGTTTTGTAGCTTAATCGGAGGGGAACTATGTCTCGCATAGCAAAGGCACCAATTACTGTTCCTGCCGGTGTAGAAGTTACATTAAAAGGCCAGGAAATCACAGTTAAAGGCAAAAACGGTGAACTTACTCGTACTATCAACAACGCTGTTGAAGTACAAGTTAATGACAACGTTATTACTACTTTACCTCGTGATGGCGTAGCTAATGCATGGGCTCAAGCAGGTACTGCTCGCGCTCTAATCAACAACATGGTTGTTGGTACGCATGAAGGTTACGAGAAGAAACTTCAGTTAGTAGGCGTGGGTTACCGTGCTGCAGCTAAGGGTAAAACATTAGATTTAACTCTTGGCTTCTCACACCCAGTTAATTTCGCAGTTCCTGAAGGAATTACGATTGAAACTCCAAGCCAAACAGAAGTTCTAGTTAAGGGCGTAGATAAGCAGTTAGTTGGTCAAACAGCTGCTAACATTCGTGCATACCGTAAACCTGAGCCTTATAAAGGTAAGGGTGTTCGTTATTCAGATGAGAATGTACGCCGTAAAGAGGCTAAGAAGAAGTAAGGTAAGACGATGGATAAAAAAACAGCTCGTCTACGTCGTGCTAAACGCACTCGTAGAAATTATATTGAACAAGGCACAACGCGTCTTGTTATCCACCGCACGCCACGTCACATATACGCTCAAGTAGTAAATGCTGAGGGTAATGTACTGGCTGCTGCTTCTACTGTTGAAAAGGCTATTAGCGAAACAGTTAAAGGCACCGGTAACGTTGAAGCTGCGCAAGCAGTTGGCAAAGCGGTTGCTGAACGTGCGGCTGACAAAGGCATCGAAAAGATTGCTTTTGATCGCAGTGGCTTTAAATATCACGGCCGTGTGAAGGCGCTAGCTGATGCTGCGCGTGAAGCCGGTTTGCAATTCTAGGAGTAGACTATGGCTAACGTAGAAGCAAAGCAACAACAGCCTGATCTAGCTGAAAAGCTAATCGCGGTGAACCGTGTGTCTAAAGTAGTTAAAGGTGGTCGTATCTTTAGCTTTACTGCACTAACTGTAGTTGGTGATGGCGCAGGTAAAGTAGGTTTCGGTTATGGTAAAGCACGTGAAGTTCCAGCTGCTATTCAAAAAGCAATGGAAAAAGCACGTCGTAACATGATCAACGTAGACCTAAATGGCAACACATTACAGCATCCTGTTAAGGGACGTCATGCTGGCTCACTAGTGTTCATGAAACCAGCATCTGAAGGTACTGGTATCATTGCAGGTGGTGCTATGCGTGCAGTACTAGAAGTTACTGGTGTGCAGAACGTACTTTCTAAATGTTACGGTTCTACTAACCCGATCAACGTGGTACGTGCAACGATTTCGGCTCTTGAGAATATGAATTCTCCACAGTCAATCGCTGCTAAACGTGGCCTTCGCGTAGACGAAATACTGGGGTAACCATGGCAAATCAAACTGTAAAAGTAACACAAGTAAAAAGCTCTATCGGTCGTTTACCGAAACATAAAGCTACATTACGCGGTCTTGGTTTACGTCGTATCAACCACACTGTTGAGTTAGAAGACACAGCATGTGTACGTGGTATGATAAACAAGGTTTCTTACATGGTTAAGGTAGAGGGTTAATTCGATGCATTTGAATACACTTTCACCTGCTGCAGGTTCAAAAACTGCTCCAAAACGTGTTGGTCGTGGTATCGGTTCTGGTCTAGGTAAGACTGGCGGCCGTGGTCACAAAGGTCAAAAATCACGTTCTGGCGGCAAAGTACGCGTTGGTTTTGAAGGCGGTCAAATGCCTATGCAACGTCGTCTACCTAAATTTGGTTTTACTTCTCGCAAATCTTTAGTATCTGCAGAAATAAATCTTTTTGAAATCGCTAAAGTAGAAGGCGATGTGGTAGACCTAAGCGCGTTACAAGCAGCTGGTCTAGTTAAAAAGAACGTTCTTTTCGTTAAAGTTGTTAAATCTGGCGAAGTTTCACGCGCTGTTACCGTTAAAGGCCTTAAAGCCTCTAAAGGTGCTCGCGAAGCTATTGAAGCTGCCGGAGGCAAGGTAGAAGACTAAGGAAGTACTAATGGCTAAACCAGGTCAAGATACAAAAAGTGCACAAGGTGGACTTTCGGAATTGAAGCGCCGATTACTCTTCGTATTGGGTGCTATCATAATTTACCGTCTAGGTTCATTTGTGCCGATCCCTGGGATTGACGCCGCTGTACTTGCCGATTTCTTCGAGCAACAAAAGGGCACCATTGTTGAAATGTTCAACATGTTCAGTGGTGGTGCTCTTGAGCGAGCTTCAGTGTTAGCACTGGGTATTATGCCGTATATCTCGGCTTCGATTATTACGCAACTATTAACGCATATGTATCCTCCGTTTATAGAGCTTAAGAAAGAAGGTGAGCAAGGGCGTAAAAAAATTAGCCAGTACACACGCTATGGCACGCTTGTGCTAGCTACTATTCAATCAATCGGTATTGCTTCTAGCTTACCGGGCATGATGGAGGGGTTAGTTGTTAACCCTGGTATGGGTTTCTATTTCACCGCAGTGGTGAGTTTAGTGACTGGTACTATGTTCCTTATGTGGTTGGGTGAACAAATTACAGAACGCGGTATCGGTAACGGTATCTCTGTTCTAATATTTGTTGGTATTGTAGCTAACTTGCCGTCTGCTATTGGTTCGACAGTCGAAATGGCGCGCCAAGGTGATTTGAATGTTTTTGTACTACTGATGGTTGCGGTAATCGTATTCGCTGTTACTTATCTTGTAGTGTTTTTTGAACGTGGACAACGTCGTATTGTTGTTAACTACGCTAAACGCCAACAAGGTCGTCAAGTATTTGCTGCTCAAAGCACGCATTTACCACTAAAAGTAAATATGGCGGGTGTTATTCCACCAATCTTCGCTAGTAGTATAATTCTGTTCCCTGGTACAATTGCTAGCTGGTTCGGCCAAGGTGAAGGTCCAGTTGCTGATGTATTACAAGCTGTAGCTACTACGTTGACCCCAGGTCAACCGTTGTACTCACTTGTACTAGCAGCAGCTATTATCTTCTTCTGCTTTTTCTATACAGCGTTGGTTTTTAACCCTCGTGAAACAGCAGATAACCTTAAGAAATCTGGCGCATTTATCCCAGGTATTCGTCCAGGTGAGCAGACATCTAAATACATTGATAAAGTGATGACACGCCTGACATTGGCAGGTGCTTTGTATATAACCTTTATCTGTCTGGTGCCTGAATTCATGACGATGGCGTGGCAAACGCCATTCTACTTCGGCGGTACATCAGTTTTGATTATCGTTGTAGTAATCATGGACTTTATGGCACAAGTACAGACTCACCTGATGTCTCATCAGTATGATTCTGTGCTGAAAAAAGCGAACCTTAAAGGCTACGGTCGATAAGGTCAGTTTACGGAGTTGAGCAATGAAAGTACGTGCTTCCGTTAAGAAAATATGCCGTAACTGTAAAGTTATTAAACGTGCTGGTGTAGTACGCGTAATTTGCAGTGAGCCTAAGCATAAGCAAAGGCAAGGCTAAGTAAACAGCGTGCAGGCTGAGTTTTCTCGGCCTGTGTTTTTAGTAGTAATTTGGTCTTCGTTTGAGTATCCTTACGGGCTTTTCAAACAGATGATTACCAAATTCGAATATAGGAGATGTGTTAGTGGCCCGTATTGCTGGCATTAACGTCCCTGATCATAAACATGCAGTTATTGGTTTAACAGCTATTTATGGCATAGGTAAGACTCGCTCTAAGGCTATCTTAGTAGCGACTGGTATCGCCGAAACCACAAAAATCGGTGAACTTTCAGACGAAATTCTTGACGTACTGCGTGATGCAGTTGGCAAGTACACTGTTGAAGGTGATCTTCGTCGTGAAGTTACTTTAAATATCAAGCGCCTTATGGACCTTGGTTGTTATCGTGGCCTACGTCACCGTCGCTCTTTACCACTACGTGGTCAAAGAACTAAGACTAACGCGCGCACCCGTAAGGGTCCACGTAAGCCTATTAAGCGATAAGGGGATAGTATTATGGCTAAGACACCAATTCGTCGTAAAAAGGTTAAAAAACAAGTTGCTGATGGTATGGCTCATGTTCATGCGTCTTTCAACAACACTATTGTAACGATTACCGACCGTCAAGGTAATGCACTATCATGGGCTACTGCCGGTGGTTCAGGTTTCCGTGGTTCACGTAAATCTACACCATTTGCTGCTCAGGTTGCTGCAGAGCGTGCAGGTACTGCTGCTCAAGAATACGGTTTAAAAAATCTAGAAGTTTTCATCAAAGGTCCAGGTCCAGGTCGTGAATCTGCTGTACGTGCTTTGAATGCTGCTGGTTACCGTATTACCAACATTACTGACGTGACGCCTATACCACATAATGGTTGTCGTCCACCGAAGAAACGTCGCGTTTAACAATAGGTTAGGAGAAATAACATGGCAAGATATTTGGGCCCTAAGCTCAAGCTGAGTCGTCGTGAAGGTACTGACCTGTTCCTTAAGAGCGGCGTAAGAGCTATCGACTCTAAGTGTAAACTTGAGACTGCACCTGGTCAGCACGGCGCCCGTAAAGGTCGTTTATCTGATTACGGTTTACAATTACGTGAAAAGCAAAAAGTACGTCGTATATACGGTGTATTAGAAAAGCAATTCCGTAACTACTACAAAGAAGCTGCTCGCCTTAAAGGTAATACAGGTGAAAACTTGTTACAGCTTTTAGAGCAACGTTTAGACAATGTTGTATATCGCATGGGTTTTGCTAGCACACGTGCAGAAGCACGTCAGTTAGTAAGCCATAAAGCGATTTTAGTTAATGGTCGTGTTGTGAACATTCCTTCATACGTAATTACTCCAGAAGATACTGTTGTAATCCGTGAGAAGTCTAAGACACAAGCACGTATCATCGCTGCTCTAGAGTTGGCTGAGCAACGTGAAAAGCCGACTTGGGTTGAAGTTGACGGTAAGAAATTGGAAGGCAGCTTTAAGCGTCTACCTGAGCGTTCAGACCTGTCTGCGGACATTAATGAACAACTAATCGTCGAACTTTACTCTAAGTAAAGTTAAGAGTTAAGAGAGGATAAAATGCAGGGTTCTGTTACAGAATTTCTAAAACCAAGGTTAGTCGACATCGACGCTATCAACCCAACGCGTTCTAAAATAGTTTTAGAACCATTAGAGCGTGGCTTTGGCCATACTCTGGGTAATGCTTTACGCCGTATATTACTTTCATCTATGCCTGGATGTGCAGTAACTGAAGTTGAAATCGACGGTGTATTACATGAGTACAGCGCGAAAGAAGGCGTTCAAGAAGACATCATTGAAATACTATTAAACCTTAAAGGTTTAGCAGTAACGTTAGAAGGCAAAGATGAAGTTTTTCTGACCCTGACTAAATCTGGTGTAGGCCCTGTTACTGCGGCTGATATTCAGCACGATGGCGATGTAACAATTGCTAATCCAGATCACGTTATTTGTAATTTAACTACAAATAACAGCGAGATCAGCATGCGTATTCGTGTTGAACGTGGTCGTGGTTATGTGCCGGCATCTAGTCGTTTATCCTCTGATGACGATGAGCGTCCAATTGGTAGATTGTTGCTTGATGCATCATTTAGCCCAGTTGAACGTATTGCGTACTCGGTTGAATCAGCTCGAGTTGAGCAACGTACAGATTTAGACAAGTTAATCATTGATATGGAAACAAACGGCACTTTAGATCCAGAAGAAGCGATCCGCCGTGCGTCTACTATCTTAGCTGAGCAATTAGATGCATTCGTAGATTTACGTGATGTAACTGAGCCAGAAGAGAAAGAAGAGAAGCCAGAATTCGATCCTATTCTACTTCGTCCAGTTGATGACCTTGAATTAACAGTACGCTCAGCAAATTGTTTGAAAGCCGAGCAAATTCAATATATCGGTGATTTAGTTCAGCGCACTGAAGTTGAGCTTCTTAAAACACCTAATTTAGGTAAGAAGTCTCTAACTGAAATTAAAGACGTGCTAGCTTCACGTGGACTTTCTCTGGGCATGCGCCTAGAAAATTGGCCACCTGCAAGTTTAGCTGAATAATCTAAATCACTATATTAGTTTAGTTAGAAGGATAGGGTCATGCGCCATCGTAAGAGTGGTCGTCAATTAAACCGTAACAGTAGCCATCGTAAAGCGATGTTTAGCAATATGGCAGGTTCTTTGGTGAAACATGAAATCATCAAAACTACTTTGCCTAAAGCGAAAGAGTTACGTCGTGTAATTGAACCTTTAATCACACTGGCTAAGACTGACAGTGTAGCAAATCGCCGTTTAGCGTTTGCTCGCACGCGTGATAATGAAGTTGTTGGTAAATTATTCAGTGAAATCGGTCCACGTAACGCGGATCGTCCAGGTGGTTACACTCGTATTCTTAAGTGTGGCTTCCGTACTGGTGATAATGCACCAATGGCTTATATTGAACTAGTTGGTCGCCCAGCGACTAGCGAAGCAGTTCAAGAAGACGCACAGTCTGCAGAGTAAGTCTTAAAGAAACCTAAAAGCCGAGCCTATGCTCGGCTTTTTCTTGCCTAAAATTTGTCAAACTATATGAACCAGTAATTACCTTCTATTATGGGCAATGACTCATAGATTCTGAATTGATAAGTTGTTTTGACAGCTGCTTTAATAGCTCTACCTAATTACTCTTTATTTACCATTCATTCAAAATAGCCTATCAGATTCTAGTTAAAGATCATTTCCACTATATATTGTGATTTACAGCTATTAATAATACCGCCGCGAATTGAGCTACAATTAGAGCAATCCCTAACGAAGTTTCTACTTATACAGCTGATTAAAAGATATAACGTGCGTACTCTTATAAATATACCGGTACTAAGAAGCTTAGAGTAAAGTTAACCATTACGGCCTAAGTAAACTTCCTCCTAAAATATGTAAAACTATTATTAAACATAGGCTGATCAATTTAATTCTCAGCTTTTGATTAATTTAAATGATTATAGGAATACGACTCTTGCTCTATTGGTTGTTTTTTCTGCATCGATGATCGAAATGTGTCTCTACCCGTTAGTAGTTGCCACAACTTTCATTTCAAATAGCTCTATGAACCTATTAATAATGGTAGTTTAGTTGTGTTTTTGAGCGTTTAGCTCAAATACCCAGCGAACAGCACATTATTTCAAGTTTTCTTCAAAAAAGGGTTGATCTGTTTTCGGATCTCCCTATAATGCGACCCCACTGAGACGGGA
>NZ_WTKY01000002.1:0-19569 GCF_011378815.1 Pseudoalteromonas sp. 31A1
CCATATTCTATTGAATTAACAGTCTTAATTATACGCTGTTGCTCTAATTCAGTTAGCCTGTTAGGTGGTCGCTTTATCGTACTTGTTCGCTTATCTGTCATATCATCAGCTTCAATCCAGCGTTGAATTGTTCTTGCCGTTAGACCAAGTAACTCACATGCTTTTTCTTGCCTTGCCCCTGATTTCTGCGCGTCGGTAATGAGCTCTATCAGTTCATGACGTTCAGTTGAGCTGGTTAATCGTCCTCGTTGAAACCCCAAAGCGCATCTGCTTTTGTTTTGAGTACGAGTAAGGCGGCTGTTTCTGCTAACGCTTTGTCTTTACGATTAAGCTCTTTTTGAAGCTGCTTAATTTCTTGTTTGAGCTGTTTACTGTCTGATTTTACGGGCTTCGTTGAAGGCCCTTTAGCAAAATCTTGCTTCCATTGTTTAATATGATGCGGGTAAAGCCCCTTAGCACGGCAATATTCATTAAGAGCTGCTTCATCTAAACTCGCACATTCAATAATGGCGTTAAGCCTTTCTTCTAAGCTCCAGTCATGAGGGCGTTTTTCTATTGTCATGTGACTACCATTATTTTTAGTTTCAAGTTCATGGTTTTTAGCAAGCGCGATCCATCGTTGCAAGGTTGAATAACCGATGCCTAAATCAAGCGCAATATCTTCTAGGCGAACATCATCACATTGAGATAATGCTTTTTCAACAGCTTGAACTTTAAATTCTTGTGTAAATCGACGTCTCATTTTATCTGCCTCTATTAAAAGTTAGAGGCGACAACTATCCTGACACAGGGGGCATGCTTTATTAGCAAGACTTAGCCTGATTACTACCTCTAAAAGCGCAGCGTCTCTTAACCTCTTTGTGAATAAATCGCTTATTATGAGCGTAAAGAAACTTTAATAATTATTCAAAGCATGTAAACAAAAAAGCCCCGCTATTTATCAAATAGCGGGGCTTTTTAATAAGTGTTAGTTATTAATCAACACTCATTGTTTTAGTCGTTGCAGAGCTTGCACGACCAGCAGGTTTGATAGAACCTGCACGTAAACCACTGTCTGGCACTAGTTCACGTTTATCGTGAGCCATTGCTACAGATGTATGTTTTACTTCGCTATCAGCTACAGGAGTAGGTTGTGCCATTGGCGCACTTGCAGACCCTTGAGTTACCGCTGTTTTAACATGCGGTGCTGATTTTTCAGTTTTCACTTTTGCTTCAACTTTAGCTGGCTCTTCAGTTACTACTGGCGTTTCAACTTTAGTTGGTTCTTCAGTTACTACTGGCGCTTCAACTTTAGCTGGCTCTTCAGTCACTACTGGAGTTTCAACTTTAGCTGGCTCTTCAGTTACTACTGGAGCTTCAACTTTAGCTGGCTCTTCAGTTACTACAGGAGTTTCAACTTTAGCTGGCTCTTCAGTTGCTACTGGAGTTTCAACTTTAGCTGGCTCTTCGGTTGCTACTGGAGCTTCAACTTTAGCTGGCTCTTCAGTTACTACAGGCGTTTCAACTTTAGCTGGCTCTTCTACAGCTTCAACTTTTGCTAAGTCTTCAACTGCAACGGCTTGTTCAACTTGTTGCGCTGCATCCACAGGTGTTTCTTCAGATTTAGCTTTAAGCTCTGCTTCATATTCTGCAGCAGCTTGATCAGCAACTGGAACAAATGCAGGGGCTTCGTCAGATTTAACTTCTGCTTCACCTTCAGGACGTCGACGACGTTGACCTGATGCACGAAGATGACGAGGAGAACGGCGTGAACGTGTACGTGTTTGCTCTTGCTCGTCTTCAGTAGTTGCTGCTTCATCGTTAGAATCAACAACGTCAACTTTCTCTTCTTTAATGTGAGCTGTTTTTTCTGCCGGAGCTTGTGTTTGCTTTTCTACAACAGGTGCTTGGTCTTGAACTTGTGGAGTGTCAGTAACTACCGCTTGTTCAGGTATTTGCTCTGTTGAGTTAGCTTGCTCAGCGTTTTCATCTTGCAGACGTACTTTTTTACGTATGTTACGACGTTGACGGCGAACTTTAGGCTTTTGCTCTTTAGGCTCTACAGCTTGAGCTGGCTTAGAATCAGTTTCTACTTCTACTTCTGCTTTTACAGGAGCTTCAGTTTTAACTTGATCTTTTTCTTCGCTTTTATGCTCTGGGCGCTTACGAGAGTTAGGGTTACGACGACGCTTATTGCGGTTCTCGTTTCTCTCTTGCGTCTCGGTGCTTGTTGCTGCTGGTGAGTCTGTTTTAACTTCCTCTTCAGCTGCAGGGCGCTCATTGCGTGGTTTATTAGTGCGCGGGTTATTATTACGACGACGTTGGTTGTTATTACGACGACGATTATCGTTACCACGGCGAGCGTTATTACGCGCTTCTTGCTGCTCTTTTTCTACAGCTTCTTTTTTCTCTTCTACTGTTTCGCTTGCAAATAACGATTTAAACCATTTAGTGATTGCTTCAAACAAGCCACCTTCAGTTTTAGTCTCTGTTACTACTGGCTGAGCTACTGGTGTAGGCGCTGCTTGTGGAGCCGGTGTAGAAGGCATTACAACACCTTTTAGCATTGGCTCTTCACGTACTGGTGCACTTGGTGATTTTGACATCTCAAATGCTTCAGGTTCTGGCGCAACAACTTGTCCGTAACTTACCGTTTCAAGTGTTTCGTCTTTACGTAAACGCATAACTTCGTAATGTGGTGTTTCCATATGTTGATTAGGAATAATCACTACGTCACATTTATGATGTTTTTCAATGCGATGAACACTACGACGTTGCTCATTTAATAAATAAGCAGCAACGGCAACAGGCACTTGTGCATTGACTTGTGCTGTGTTGTCTTTAATTGCTTCTTCTTCAATTAAACGAAGAATAGAAAGTGCGATAGATTCGTTTGAACGAATAGTACCTTGGCCACTACAACGTGGACATGGGCCTTGGCTTGCTTCACCTAATGAAGGACGCAAACGCTGACGCGACATTTCAAGTAAACCAAAGCGTGAAATTTTACCAATTTGAACACGAGCACGATCTGGACGAGCAGCATCTTTTAAACGATTTTCTACTTCACGTTGATGACGCGGAGGTGTCATATCGATAAAGTCGATAACAATTAAACCACCTAAGTCACGAAGACGTAATTGACGTGCAATCTCATCGGCCGCTTCTAAGTTAGTATTAAGTGCTGTTTCTTCAATATCGCCGCCTTTAGTTGCTTTAGACGAGTTGATATCGATAGACGTTAGTGCTTCAGTTGGGTCAATTACAATTGAACCACCAGAAGGCAAGCGTACTTCACGCTGGAACGCAGACTCAATTTGGCTTTCAATTTGGTAATGCGTAAATAAAGGAGTGTCACCTTGATAAAGCTTAACACGGCTCATAAAGTCAGGACGAAAACGCTCAATGTGCGCTTTAGCTTCTTCAAAAACACGTGGTTTATCAATTAAAATTTCGCCAATATCACGACGTAAATAATCGCGTATCGCACGGAATATTACATTGCTTTCTTGGTGTATTAAAAATGGCGCTTTAGCACTATCGGCTGCTTGTCTAATTGCTTCCCAATGTACTAATAATGCTTTTAAATCGTAGTTTAATTCTTCAAACGATTTACCAACACCCGCTGTACGAACAATTAAGCCCATACCTTTAGGAAGTTCTAAACGACCCAATGCTTCTTTAAGTTCAGTACGTTCATCACCTTCAATGCGACGAGAAATACCGCCAGCACGAGGGTTGTTAGGCATAAGCACTAAGTAGCTACCAGCAACACTGATAAAAGTAGTTAACGCAGCGCCTTTTTGGCCACGCTCTTCTTTATCAACTTGTACTATAACTTCTTGACCTTCTTTGATCACGTCGCGAATGTTAGGGCGACCATGAAAAGTGTAACCTGCAGGGAAGTAAGTACGTGCAATTTCTTTTAAAGGAAGGAAACCATGGCGGTCAGCACCGTAATCAACAAATGCTGCTTCAAGAGATGGTTCAATGCGAGTGATTTTGCCTTTATAAATATTGGCTTTTTTCTGTTCGTGACCTGGGCTTTCGATATCTAAATCATAAAGGCGCTGGCCATCAACCAGTGCTACGCGCATTTCTTCTTGCTGCGTTGCATTGATTAGCATACGTTTCATATTGTTACTCTACTTATTTATGTCGCTGACATGACGATGTTTTTCTCGCCTGTTCAGTTGTCCCTATTTTTAGAATGTGCAGCCTCACGACTGGGTCTTTAACGGAACGGCTCTGTTTCTCGTATGCAGTATTTTAAATGCTGGCAAACAATAGCAATTATTATCGCTATTAAATTCTTAATGGTGCTAAAACTGTCGGCTTTTCAGCTACGTTTACAAGTTTTACCCAGAAGTCGGCCTGTCATATTAATCTTACTAAATATCATTCATATTAGGCGCGTAGGGCTCATTAAGTTGGTGAGCAATACATACTGATGTATCGCTAATATCCGTTTTAAGAGCAAAAATCGCTGCCGATGTTAATGAACGCTTATTTATTAGATTTTTTTAGTTCTAAATAAGCTGCTATACGGTACTACAATAATTGAGCTAGTGCTGAACGACGTTTTTTACGTCGTCACTATCAGACAAATTATCTGTTCATTGCTTTCTCTAGCACGTTAAAAATCGTTTCATGTTCAAACTTAACCAGCAATATATTACGCGCATTGCCGTTAATTGATCGCACGTGTTAACTGAGGAGGCATAAAAGCTTTGGAAAACTTAACTCGGATCTGTATGATCGGCTACCCAGAATGTGCATCACGAATGTTTTAATGTGTTAAAAAGCACCGTTGTTATTTGCAAATACTAAATATTTGCGCTGCTGATTATCCCACTATTATTACAGTGTTAGCAACTAAATTATTTTACTTAAATTAGTGATTAGGCAATGTCAGAAAAAAACGACTTACAAGTAACTTATGTCACGATCAACGAAGACCATTTAGGTCAGCGTATTGATAACTTTCTTATTACCCATTTAAAAGGGGTGCCTAAAAGCGCTATTTATAAACTTTTGCGTAAAGGTGAGGTACGCGTTAATAAAAAGCGTATTAAGCCTGTATATAAACTACAGCTTGAAGATGTACTTCGTATTGCACCTATCAGAGTTGCTGAGCGTGAAGAATTTGTTCCATCAAAATTAGACAAAGTAACTCGCCTTGAAAACGATATTTTATTTGAAGATAAATACCTTATCGTAATAAATAAACCATCAGGTATGGCTGTTCATGGTGGCAGTGGCTTAAGTTATGGTTTAATTGAAGCACTACGCGCACTTCGCCCAGAAGAACGTAGCCTTGAGCTAGTTCATAGGCTTGACCGTGATACATCGGGTTGTTTACTTATCGCGAAGCGTCGTTCGGTGTTAACAGCATTGCATGAACAACTTCGTGAAAAAACAATGGAAAAAAATTACTGGGCACTTGTAGAAGGGCAGTGGGACTCTAAAACTAAAAACGTAACTGAAGGGCTGCGTAAAAATACACTTAAATCGGGCGAGCGGGTAGTACGCGTAGATAACACTGAGGGAAAACCTTCACATACTCGTTTTAAAGTACTTGAACGTTTTAACGATTGCTCACTTGTACAAGCGTCGCCTGTTACAGGTCGTACACACCAAATTCGTGTGCATACGCAATGTAAAGGTCACTCAATAGCGTGCGACGACAAATATGGCGATCAGGGTTTCGACGATTCTATGCGTAAAGTTGGGTTAAACCGATTGTTTTTACACGCACACGATTTAACTTTTTATCATCCTAAAAACGAAACAACGATGCGAGTAGAAGCACCGCTGGATAAAACGCTTAAAAGTACATTACTAAAATTACGTGATGCAAAACTATGATTGCAGTGACTCCAATTAAAAAATATAAGCTCGTTATTTTTGATTGGGACGGCACAGTTATGGATTCAGTCACTAAAATAGTTAACTGTATTCGAAGTAGTGCAAAGTTACTTAACATTGTGCCACCTAGTGACGAAGCAATTAAAAATATTATTGGTATGTCGCTTGAAAAAGCAATTGATGTTTTATTTCCCGATAATGTAGCGCAGCACCAAGCGTTAATTTCAGGTTATAAATATCAATACAGTGTGGATACTACTCCCACGCCTGTATTTGCTAATGTTGTCAGCGTTTTAAATGCCTTAAAAGAGCAGGGCATTGTTTTAGCGGTTGCAACAGGTAAAGGTAGGGGTGGGTTAGATCGTTTGCTTGAACAAAGTAAATTGCGCCACTTTTTTAGTGCAACGCGTACTAGCGATGAAGCGCAATCTAAGCCCTCTCCAGATATGTTGTATCAATTACTAGAAGAGCTTGGCATAAACGCTAATGACGCTGTAATGATTGGTGACACTCAAATAGACATGAACATGGCAAAAGCCGCTGGCATGGATAGAATTGGTGTAACTATGGGCGTTCACAACGCTCAGCAACTAAATGAGCTTAGCCCTATTGCAACGGTAGATAACTATCTGCAGCTGCAACAGGTTTTGCTTGGCTAATTTATTTAACTAGAACTTGTTTTGAGCAGTAAGTACATCAATACCAAGCTCAGCCAGTAGTTGGCTGAGTTTAATTAATGGTAATCCAATTAAGCTATTAGGATCGTCTCCGCTTAGTTTTTCAAATAAACAAATACCCAACCCTTCACTCTTAAAGCTGCCAGCACAGTTATAAGGCTGCTCTGCGTCGCAATAAGCACTAATTTGTGCATCACTGAGAGTTTTAAACGTCACATTAAAAGGTTCTACGCAGGTTTTTTTAGTGCCAGTTACAATATCGTAAACACAAAGCCCTGTTAAAAATGTTACAGTATTACCGCTAAATAAATTTAGTTGTTTTACGGCATTTTGTTTATTATGTGGTTTACCTAAAATTTGATTATTAAACACAGCGACTTGGTCTGATCCAATAGCTAACCCTTTGTTAAAGTGTTTATTAGCTGCTGAGGCTTTTAATTCACTTAAACGCTTAACCAGTTCGGTAGGTGTTTCACATTCAAGTGCTGATTCGTCAACGTCTGGTGAAAACGTATCAAATGGTAAATTAAATTTTTGTAATAAAGACTGCCTAAAAGGCGAGCTTGACGCTAAAATGAGTGGATGCTTCACGGACTGTTTTCCTACGATAATTCAGATTGAGTTAGGATAAATCAGATCCGAGAGTAAAACACGTTAAAAACCACGTAAAAATGGTTTTTTACTTTGACTAACAAACTAACTATCTATATGATGCAGCCCCTATGCAAAAGGTGAAAATTCCCATCACTCTTCATCCAGGCAAAGCAGCGCAGCACCGTTTAAAGTATGACGGAATTGTACCGCTTGAAAAACTTACTCGTTTAGAGAAAGTTGTGCAGGAAGAAGTAGGTGAAATAGCGGTAAAAATACATTGCAAAAACGATGATCAAGGTTTCGCTGTGATTAGAGGCAATTTGTCCACACACGTTACTGTCATTTGTCAACGTTGTAATGGTGATTTAGGGTTGGATTTGGTTCAAGACTTTGCATATTCACCAGTAGGTGAAGATACAGAGTTAGATATTTTTCCAGAAGACTACGATGAAGTAGCGCTTGATGAAAATGGTGAAGTTAACGTTTTTAATTTAATTGAAGACGAACTAATTTTAGCAATTCCATTAGTGGCTACCCACAACGAAGCTTCATGCAGTTATTCAGCAAAGCCTGCCAGCTTTGGTGTATTAAAGGCGGAAGATGATAAACCTAATCCATTTGATATTTTGAAACAACTTAAGAAAGATTCTTAGGAGAAGACTATGGCTGTACAAAAAAGCAAAAAGTCTCGTGCAAGACGCGGCATGCGCCGTTCACACGATGCGATCAGTGGTCCAACTTTAACTGTAGATCAAACATCTGGTGAGACTCATCGTCGTCACCATGTGACTGCAGATGGTTACTACAAAGGCGTTCAAGTAATTTCTAAATAAGAGATTACTTATATGCTGAAAGATCTAACCATAGCGTTAGATATGATGGGGGGCGATTACGGCCCCCGTTCATCTATTCCTGCTGCCGTTTGTGCAGTAAATGCTCATGCCAATTTAACTCTCATTTTATGTGGCAATGAACACGTTATATCTAAAGAACTCGAATCCCTCGATTCTCTACCTCATCCTAGACTCATAATTCGTCACTGTAGTGAAATAGTCACTAATGCCTGTGAACCTGCAATTGCTGTGCGTTCAAAAAAAGATTCATCTATGCGTGTTGCCCTAGATTTAGTTAAATCGGGCGAGGCTCAAGCATGTGTTAGCTCAGGTAATACCGGCGCTCTATTTTTTATGGCTCACTATGTATTAAAAATGCTGCCAGGTGTTAAACGTGCCGCACTCATTTCATCTGTTCCTACAGAGCTTAAAAACCCAGTATATTTACTCGACTTAGGTGCTAATGTGCATTGTGATGCGCAAATGCTCTATCAGTTTGGCATTATGGGCTCTATTGTTGCAGGACAAGCACTTGGTTTGGATAATCCTCGCGTTAGTTTATTAAATATTGGCGCTGAGGACATTAAAGGCCACGACGACATTAAACAAGCTGCACAATTAATGCAGCAAAGCCCACACATAAATTATATTGGTTACAGCGAAGGAAGTGATATTTTTTCGGGTAAGGCTGATGTCATTGTATGCGAAGGGTTTGTTGGCAACGTAGCACTTAAAACATGTGAAGGCATTGCCAAGCTTATTATGAATAAGTTTACAACCGCGCTCGAAAAGCACCTTTTATATAAATGTATGGCGTTTATATTGCGCCCAATAATAAAAAAACTCTATAAAAGGGTGAACCCCGACCAGTATAACGGTGCTTCTCTGGTAGGATTGCGCGGTATTGTCGTTAAAAGTCATGGAAATGCGTCAGCTAAAGCATTTCAAGCAGCAATTGATGAAGCGGTAAAAGAGGTTGAACGTCAACTTCCTGATAAAATAGCCGCTATTTTCGAAAAAACACATTCTAAAGACACGGCGGTTAATCAATAATTGATGTGCCGTGTATTTCATTATTTATTTGTTTAATTAAAAAGAGCAAAGTATGGCACAAAAAATTGCACTTCTATTCCCAGGTCAAGGCTCGCAAAGCGTTGGTATGTTACAAGAACTACTAGAGAGTTCTGACATTGTTAAAGCAACATTTGCAGAAGCGTCAAATGCACTGGGTTACGACTTAGCAGAGCTAGTTCTTAATGGCCCAGAAGAAAAATTAAATCAAACCCACCGCACACAACCTGCATTACTAACTTCAAGTGTTGCTATTTACCGTGATTGGTTAGCAGCTAACCCTGATGCAGACGTTGTTATGGCGGGTCACAGCTTAGGTGAATACTCAGCGTTAGTATGTAGCGATGTATTAAGCTTGAGCGAAGCCGTAAAGCTTGTTGAAAACCGTGGTTTATACATGCAAGAAGCCGTGCCAGCAGGCGTAGGTTCAATGGCTGCTATTATTGGCTTAGGCGATGAAGAAATTAAAGCGGCTTGTGCTGCCTCAGCGCAAGGTGAGGTTGTATCTCCAGTTAACTACAACTCTCCTGGTCAAGTTGTTATCGCAGGCCATAAAGCGGCAGTAGATAGAGCATCGCAAGCATGTAAAGATGCCGGTGCTAAACGTGCATTACCACTTTCTGTTAGCGTACCTTCACATTGTGAGTTAATGAAGCCAGCAGCTGACAAGCTAGCAGCAGACTTAGCCGCTTTAACATTTAATACACCTAAGTGTGATGTAATTAATAATGTTGATGTAAAAGCTGAAACGTCAGCTGATGCAATTAAAGACGCACTAGTACGTCAGCTTTATAGTCCAGTTCGCTGGACAGAAACAGTACAAGCCTTGGTTGCGCAAGATGTAACACAAAGCTACGAATTTGGTCCTGGTAAAGTATTAACAGGACTTGCTAAACGAATTGATAAAGCAATGATCTGTGGCTCAGTAAACGACGCCGCTTCAATTGATGCAGCTAAATAAGAGTATATAAAATGTCTAATTTATTTTCATTAGAGGGCAAAATTGTCCTAATTACTGGCGCCAGCCGTGGTATTGGTAAAGCAATTGCAACAACATTAGTTGCACAAGGTGCAAAAGTTGCAGGTACTGCAACAAGTGAGTCAGGCGCTGCTAAAATCAGTGAATACTTAGGTGACAATGGTAAAGGTTATGCATTAAACGTAACCGATCCTGCATCTATTGAAGCAACACTTGCTGCAATAAAAGCTGATTTAGGCGATATTGACGTACTTGTAAATAACGCAGGTATTACACGCGATAACTTATTAATGCGTATGAAAGAGACTGAGTGGGACGATATTATTGACACTAATTTAAGCTCAGTTTTCCGTTTATCTAAAGCGGTACTTCGTCCAATGATGAAGAAAAAGAAAGGCCGTATTATTAACATTGGCTCAGTAGTGGGTACTATGGGCAATGCAGGTCAAGCTAATTATGCAGCGGCTAAAGCGGGTGTAATTGGTTTTTCTAAGTCACTTGCGCGCGAAGTTGCATCACGTGGTATTACAGTTAACGTAATCGCACCTGGTTTTATTCAAACAGACATGACTGATAATTTAACTGATGAGCAAAAAGCAGCAACACTTGCAAATGTTCCAGCAGGGCGTTTAGGCCAACCAGACGAAATTGCTGCTGCGGTATGTTATTTAGCATCTGACGCGGCTGCGTATGTATCAGGCGAAACTTTGCATGTAAATGGCGCGATGTACATGGTTTAATCGCCATTGTACCTAGATTACTACTTAATAAAGTTAAGTAAGTTACCTCAAAAACATTGAATTATTTGTGAACTTGCTTTAAACATACTTGAAATCGCTGCGAAAATAAGCGATAAAAGACAAAACACACACTCAGAGGTTTGACCAGACAATTATTTATGGTCAAATCATTGAATCAGAGAATTATGCGGCGTAAACTACGCCGCAATCTGAAAATAACGCATTGGCGTTTTTAATAAAGGAAAGAAGAATGAGCGATATCCAAGAACGCGTAAAGAAAATTATCATTGAACAACTAGGTGTTAAAGAAGAAGAAGTTAAAAATGAATCTTCTTTCGTAGATGACCTAGGTGCAGATTCTCTTGATACTGTTGAACTAGTAATGGCTCTTGAAGAAGAGTTTGATACTGAGATCCCAGATGAAGAAGCTGAGAAGATCACTACAGTACAAACTGCTATCGATTACGTTACAGCACACGCTGAGTAATTAATCGCACGTTAAAGGCAGCATCCGCTGCCTTTAATTTTTTATATCCAAACCACCTCAAAGTTCGTGATTCAAAACTTAAGACTCAATGCTCAATTTTAGCTAAAAATTAATTTTGATTGTGTTATGCGTTTTTAATCTATTTTGGGACTAGCACTTTGAGGTAGCTTGGGTATGATCATCCCCTTGTAAAATTCCCCTTATTGGAGGCAAACCGTGGCTAAACGTCGAGTTGTCGTAACTGGCTTAGGAATGTTGACGCCGCTAGGTAATGATGTTCAATCAACCTGGCAAGGCTTATTAGATGGTAAAAGTGGCATTCAAACAATAACGCACTTTGATACATCAAAATTTGGTACTAAATTCGCTGGTTTAATAAATGACTTTGATGCAACTGCATACATGTCAGCGAAAGATACTAAAAAAATGGACTTGTTTATTCAGTACGGTATTGCAGCGGGTGTTCAAGCCTTTAAAGATTCAGGCCTTGAAATCACAGAGCAAAACGCAGCACGCATTGGTGTAGCCGTGGGCTCTGGTATTGGTGGCTTAACACTTATCGAAGAAAATCACATTAAGCTATTAAACAGTGGTCCGCGCAAGTTATCGCCATTTTATGTGCCGTCTACCATTATTAATATGATCTCAGGTCATTTATCAATAATGCATGGACTTCGTGGTCCTAATATTTCAATTGTAACTGCTTGTACAACTGGTTTGCATAATATTGGCCATGCAGCGCGTATGATTGCCTACGGTGATGCAGATGCAATGGTTGCTGGCGGTGCAGAAAAAGCGTGTACCCCAATTGGTATGGGTGGCTTTAATGCTGCACGTGCACTTTCAACACGTAACGACGATCCACAAGCGGCTTCTCGTCCTTGGGATAAAGACCGCGATGGCTTTGTGCTTTCTGACGGTGCTGGCGTTGTTGTAGTAGAAGAGTACGAACATGCTAAAGCACGTGGCGCTAAAATTTATGCTGAGCTTGTAGGCTTTGGTATGAGTGGCGACGCGTATCACATGACGTCACCACCAGAAGATGGTGCGGGCGCGGCACTTGCAATGCAAAACGCACTAAACGATGCGCAAGTAAACGCTGAGCAAATTGGTTACATTAACGCACACGGCACATCTACAAACGCAGGCGATAAAGCAGAAACTGCGGCTGTTAAGTCTATTTTTGGTAATGCAGCTAAAGATGTGATGGTTGGCTCGTCTAAATCGATGATGGGTCACTTGTTAGGTGCTGCCGGCTCGGTTGAATCGATTATTTCGATTTTATCGCTGACAGATCAAAAAGTGTCGCCAACTATCAATCTTGATAACCCAGACGAAGGGTGTGACTTAGATTATATCGCTCACACTGCACGTGATGCAAAGTTAGACTTTGCACTGTGTAACTCGTTCGGTTTTGGTGGTACTAATGGCTCGTTGCTATTTAAAAAGGTATAATCTTTTTTAACAACGAATCAAATTATAAGAGCTCAGTTGTTTAACTGGGCTTTTTTTATATGCCAAACAAAATGCAAACAATAATAGCAGCAGATCAAAACAGCACTTTAAGCACGCGTGACAGGGGCTTAAATTACGGTGATGGCTTTTTTACAACGGCTAAGGTTATTGAAGGGCAAGTACAGTATTGGGCTCATCATAAAGCGCGCCTGATTGAATGCGCACAGCGCTTGAGTTTTCCTGAGTTAGACTTTAATAGCCTTGAAAACCAAATTGCTTTACATATAAACGCTGCATCACTAAACGTGCTTAAAATCCTGGTAACGCGCGGCGAAGGCGGACGTGGTTATGGGCTACCCAGTGAGTGTAATGTCACTATTTTATTGAGTGTATTAGATTACCCTCGTAATTACAGTGAGCTTGCTAAAAAGGGTGTAAATCTCGAAATAAGCCCTATTAAGTTAGCGGCACAGCCTTATTTAGCTGGCCTTAAAACATTAAACCGGCTCGAGCAAGTGCTAATTAAAAAAGCAATGCAAACACAAGACTGCGACGATGTACTCGTACTTGATTACAACAACAATGTAATTGAAGCTTCAGCCGCTAATATTTTTGCGATTAAAAATAAAAGTGTGTTTACGCCCTTGCTTGATGAGTGCGGAATAAAGGGCGTTTATCTACAATCGTTATGTGATAAATTGCCTGTTGAATTTAAACGCGTGAAAGTAGAAGACTTAACCCAAGCAGACGCCGTGTTTGTGTGTAATAGCTTAATGGGAGCAGTACCTGTAAAACGTATTGAGCAACAGGTATTTAATACAGACGATAGCCACGCATTATTAACTAAATTATTAGCCAAGGAGGCTGAGTGTTAAAAGTTATTTTATCGGTACTTTTTTTAGCTGTTATAACCACTGCTGTTGGTTACCAGCAATTACAAGCAACAATAAATAGTCCGCTACAGGTAGCTAAAAACACACAATTTGAAGTTAAGCACGGCACTGGCTTTAATCAGTTATGCCAACAATGGCAAGCTAATAACTGGGTGGAGAGCTGCTGGCGTTATCAGGTAATTGCCAAATTAGACCCAACACTTACCGACTTAAAAGCAGGGCTTTACGAGCTAACAGTCGATAGCGTTATCAACAACGTAAAAAAAATTAACCAAGGCCAGCAAATCAATTTTAGTTTTACTATTATCGAAGGGCAAAACTTACGTGAAGTGCTAAGTGCTATTAAAAAGGCCAATAATTTACAAAACGATTTAAAAAGTGATGAACTAAGTACACAAATACTGGGTACAAATACGCATCTAGAAGGTTGGTTATTTCCCGACACTTACCATTATCATAATAACGATACCGCAAGCAGTGTATTAAAACGTGCCGCGCAAAAAATGCAGCAAACGTTAGACGATGCTTGGCAGCAGCGCGCAGCTGATCTCCCTTACAAAACAGCATACGAAGCACTTATAATGGCCTCAATTATTGAAAAAGAAACAGGCCTTGCCAGCGAACGACCGTTAATTGCATCAGCGTTTGTTAATCGATTAAACACCAATATGCGCCTACAGACCGATCCAACCGTAATATACGGACTAGGCGCCGATTTTGATGGCGATATTAAATACAAAGATTTGCGCGATTATACGCCTTACAATACATATCGCATTAATGGCTTGCCGCCAACACCAATTGCAATGCCTTCAAAAGCCGCTATTTTAGCTGCAGTTAATCCGCCTCAAAGTGAATACGTTTACTTTGTAGCAAAAGGCGATGGTACCGGTAGCCACCAATTTTCAACCACGTTAAAGCAGCATAATGCGGCAGTTAAAACGTATATATTAAATAAAAAGAATTAAGTTTTATGAAATCAAAATTTATAGTAATAGAAGGGCTAGAGGGCGCGGGTAAATCAACCGCTATTTCGTTATGCCAAGACTTTTTAAATAAACAAAAAATAGACTTCATTAACGTTCGCGAACCTGGCGGCACACCATTGGCTGAATCGCTTCGTACGCTTGTAAAAGCAGAGCACGAAGAAGAAATTGCCTTTGAAACCGAGTTGCTTATTATGTACGCAGCACGCTCGCAGTTAATGCATAATGTTATTACCCCAGCGCTTGATAAAGGCCAATGGGTACTTGCCGATCGTCATGACTTATCGTCTCAGGCTTATCAGGGCGGTGGGCGTGGTATTAGCTCAAATACATTAGCTTCACTTTCGTCAATGGTATTAAAGGGCTTAAAGCCCGATTTAACTATTTACCTCGATATTGACCCAGTAATAGGCCTTGAACGTGCAAAAGGGCGTGGTGAGCTTGATCGTATTGAACAAGAAGCCATTGAGTTTTTTCAGCGTACACGTATGCGTTATGTTGAGCTTGCTAATGACGACAACACAATTAAAACGGTTGATGCAAACCAAAGTATTGATAAAGTACATCGCGATATAACCAATGTACTGCATTCATTTTTTGAAGGCCTAAAATAATATGCCATTGCCGTGGCTACATGATACTCAAGCTCGTTTAGCGCAAAGTTATCGTGCAGAGCGTTTTCATCATGCGCAATTATTTTGTGGGCCTGTTGGTGTAGGTAAATTTGAGTTAAGTGATGAGCTTGGTAATGCTTTGTTATGCCAAAATATTGCTAAGCAGGTAGTAGCGCCTAATAGTATGCTAAAACCTTGCGGGCAGTGTAAAAGCTGTTTACTTACTCTTGCGGGTACTCACCCCGACAAGCGCTTAACGCAGGTAGATGGGCAAAGCATAGGCGTAGACGATATACGTGGCATTAGTGATTTTATGAATCACTCAGCTGCGCAAAATGGTAATAAAGTCGCGATAATCGAAAATTGCGAAAAAATGACTACAGCCGCAGCTAACGCATTATTAAAAACACTTGAAGAGCCAACTAATAGCCGCTTTTTAATATTAACTACAAGCCAACCAGCACAGCTCCCTGCAACTATTTTAAGTCGATGTGCTAAAAGTGATGTAAAAATAACAAATACAGCACTTGCTCAGCAATGGCTAGAGACATTAGATATACCCAACTATAGTTGGTTAGCACTTTTTTATAACCAACCGCTGCAAGTAAAGCATTGGCAACAGCAAGACCAGCTAAAAAATATTGATACACTTTATAAGTTTGCAACTGAGTTTAAACAAAGCCATAATTTCAAAGCGTTAGTCGATATAATAAATAAACAGCCTGAACTTGTTCGTATATTTACTTTGTTTTTAAGCGTGCAACTAAAGCAGCAATTACTGCAAGGTATGAGTTTTGACGCTTATCAAAGTGCGCAAAATGCATTAGGCGAGTTTTTACAAAATAACACACAAGTACTTGGCCTTAATTTACCGCTTGCTGTATCACGATTAGCATACACATTGCGAAATTCTTAAAAGGATTAATCATGCAAGAACTACTAGTAGACATAGACGATTTAGACGAGTTATACCGTTGTTATATGCCTTACTTAAAAAAAGGTGGCTTATTTGTACGTACTAATATGCGTTACGAAGCAGGGCATTCATTAGCACTTAGAGTTACCTTGCCCGATGCCTTAGAAGATGATGTAGTAACAGGTAAAGTGTCGTGGATCACGCCACAAGGGGCACAAAGCTCTAACCCTCCAGGTATTGGTATTAGCTTTTTAGACGATAAAACAAACCTAAACGCTAAAATCGAAAAGCTACTTGGGACTATGTTAAACTCAGGCGATCAAACATATACCATGTAGTTATAGGGTCGGTTTTTCATTGAGATTAACGCCGCCCTATATTGGGTTCTTTTAATTATTAACATAATAAATTAAACGAACAAATTTAAACCCTGAACATAATACAGGCCTTATAGTGATTGTAGATTCTCATTGCCATTTAGATCGTCTTGATTTTGATAAACTAGACTTAAACCTTGACCAAGTTCTTGATAAAGCGCGTGCAAAGCAAATAGAGCACTTTTTATGTGTAAGCGTAACGCTTGATCAGTTTCCAAGCATGCTTGATAAAATTAAGCATTACGACGATGTCTCAGCCTCATGCGGTGTACATCCACTTGATCAAAAAGACGCCCTTAATAAACAGCAACTAATTGACTTAGCCTCACACGAAAAAGTCGTTGCTATTGGCGAAACGGGTCTTGATTACTATTATTCAAAAGATACTCACGCAGTGCAGCAAGCAAGCTTTGTTGGGCATATTGAAGTGGCTAACGAATTACAAAAACCGTTAATTATTCACACCCGTGATGCCCGCGCCGACACCATTAATTTAATGCGTGAGCACAAGGCCGAAAACTGCGGTGGTGTACTACATTGCTTTACTGAAGACTGGGATATGGCTAAAAAAGCCATAGACATGGGCTTTTATATTTCTATTTCGGGCATTGTTACCTTTAAAAATGCTATTGAGCTAAAAGAAGTAGTAAAGCAAATACCGCTAGATAGATTACTAATAGAAACCGACTCGCCTTATTTAGCACCGGTACCGTATCGTGGGCAAACTAATCAGCCAGCATACGTAGAAGACGTTGCTTACTACATTAGCGAACTTAAAGGCATTAGCTTTAATGAACTAGCTAAAGCGACTACCGAGAACTTTTATTCTTTATTTAAATTAGCAGCTAAAGGCTAAATACATGATTACTCACACGGTAAACCTTCCTATTTTACTAATGGGGCCAATGGTGCGCCGTGCAGAGCAAACTGGAGTCTGTATTCAGTTTGCTACCTCCAAATCTGCTAGCTGCCAAATAAACTTATTAAATATTGAGTGTTATAGCGAACAACAAACAATTGCTTTAGGCCAGCATTTATACCTGCATTTTATTGTTATAAAACCAGTAGAAAATCTGTTTCCGGTAGATAAATTATTAAGTTATGAGCTCATCATTGACGATGCAATAATTGATTTATCGCCTTGGTGCTATAGCAATCAAACAACGCCTGCATTTGTAATCCCCAATAAACTCAGTGATATTTTGCATGGCTCGTGCCGTAATGCACATCATCCAGCAAAAGACAGCTTAGTGTCTGCAAGTCACTGGCAAAATACTCAGCGCGGTAATAATAACCAAGGCGCACAATTGCTATTACTGAGCGGTGATCAGGTTTATGCCGATGATGTAGCAGGCCCCATGTTATTAGCTATTCATCAGTTAATTAAAGCCTTAGATATTTATAAAGAGCAACCACTTGCCATTGAGCTGCCCGCCGACATAAATGAGCAACTTTATAATCGGCATTTGTTCTTACCAAAAACGCCTTGGCAAAAACGCTCAAAGTTAGGTGTTGGTTACTGGCTAAAAAAAGACGAACCTCACTTTTCAAGTGTAAAAGCCTACAATCACCTTATCCATTTTGAAGAATATATAGCACTTTATTTATTAAATTTTAGTGCTGCTGCTTGGCAATGCGTTGATATACAAAACACAACGTATTTAGGTCAAAGCGAGCAAAACAAAACTATTTTTAACGCTGAAAAAACAGCATTGATTGATTATGCAAAAGGCTTAACTGAAGTAGAGCGGTTGTTTGCCAATGTATCGACATTAATGATGTTTGACGATCACGATGTAACCGATGATTGGAACCTCACCGCTGGGTGGGAGCAAGCTATAAATGAAAACCCAAGTAGTAAACGGATCATTAATAACGGCTTAATTAGTTATTGGCTTTTCCAAGGAATGGGGAACGATGCACTAAATAAAACAGGCGAGCTACTTACACCTTTTATGCAAAGCCGTACTGCTAATAATTTATGGCAGTTTAAAGCATTTGATAAACCACTAAACGATTTTAGTTTTTGGCATTACGAGTTAACGACAATACCCAAAGTAGTGGTGCTAGATACGCGTACGCACCGCTGGCGAAATGAGCAAAACTTTAACGAGCCGTCAGGTCTACTTGATTGGGAACGTCTCACTGAGCTTGAGGAAAGCCTATTAAGCCACGACCAAGTTATTATTGTATCGCCAGCTCCCGTGTTTGGTGTTAAATCAATAGAAGCCATTCAAGCCATGTTTAACATATGTGGCCAACCACTCATGGTTGACGTAGAAAACTGGATGGCGCACGAAGGCTCAGCCAAAAAGCTACTCGATACATTTAGACGAACCGACACACCTAACGAAACGCTTATTTTATCGGGAGACGTACATTACTCATTTTGCTTTTCAGTGCAAAAGCGTTTTGGCGATCACCCCAATCGAATTTGGCAACTTACCGCCAGCGGTATTAAAAACGAGTTCCCGCGTAAATTAATAAACATACTCGATAAACTAGATTCAATTTTATACGGCCCAAAAAGTCCTTTAAACTTTTTTACCAAACGCTGGCACATGGAAGTAGATAAACACCAAACTATAGGTGAAGGGCAAAAATACTTAGTAAGCGACTCAGCTATTAGTTTAATAACACTAGAGCAAGGAAATTTAGCCCGCTACCAACTCATACATGGTGAAGGGCATTTAACCGAGTTTGATTTAGAAGAACAGTAATTTTTAATCAATAATTAATTAAATAAATTAAAGGCCTATTTGCACAAAGAGAAGCGAAAGAGGAGTAAATGAGAAGACACAATGCCAATCAGAATACAGTTTCGGTGTTCATTCCCTTCTCTAAAAGCGCAGCGCCTCATACCCTCTTAGTGAATAAATTACTAATTACGGAGTAAGGTTGTTAAGAAAGCAATGCTTAATTTATTTAAAAATCAGCTAAAAATCTATTTGCACAAAGAGAAGCGAAAGAGGAGTAAATGAGAAGACACAATGCCAATCAGAATATATTTTCGGTTTTATTACTTCCTCTAAAAGCGCAGCGCCTCTTAACCTCTTAGTGAATAAATCACTTATACAGAGTAAAGTTGTTAAGAAAGCAA